>CAZSZG010000022.1:0-26483 GCA_964610805.1 uncultured Oscillospiraceae bacterium | reverse complement strand
GTAATGATAATGAATATAGTTTCTCGAAAGTTTGAGTTTGCTGGTACTTCTACATTTGAAATATCAAACCCAAAATCAATTATTCAGCCTTTCAGTAATATTATTCCAAAAGTATCATTTGAGATTTTAATTGCTCTTCTACCAATATTTATTATATTTATTATCACTCATTTTAAAACATTTAAACTGCCAAAGAAACCATTATATAAAATAATAAAGGGGCTTTTATATACATTTATTGGACTAGTGATTTTTTTAGTTGGTGTTAATGCTGGCTTTATGGATGTAGGAAAAGCTATTGGACAGAGTATTGTTACAGGGGGAAATACACCGATCGTAATTATTGTTGGATTTGTTTTAGGCTTAGTAACTATATTAGCTGAGCCTGCTGTTTATGTATTAACGCACCAAATTGAAGATGTTACAAGTGGTTATGTTAAACGAAAATCTGTAATGCTTTCTCTTTCAATAGGTGTCGGCATTGCTGTAGCTTTATCAATGCTACGCATACTAATTCCCGAAATACAACTTTGGCATTACCTATTGCCTGGATATTTAGTTTCTATCATTATGTCGTATTTTGTTCCAAACCTTTTTATTGGCATGGCATATGATTCTGGTGGAGTGGCTTCTGGTCCTATGACAGCAACTTTTATACTTGCATTTGCTCAAGGTGTCGCATCAGCAACTGAAGGTGCTGATGTATTGATTGATGGATTTGGCATAATTGCAATGGTTGCATTAACACCTTTGCTTGCCATTCAAACTTTAGGTCTGATTTTTAAATTTAAATCTAGAAAAAAAGGGGTAGTGAAAAGTGAATCTTAATACTGAATCCAAAAAATATGAGTTAGTTTATGTCGTTGTTAATAATGGATACGGGAGTAAAGTGCTCAAACATTCCAAGAAACTCGGTATTAGAGGTGGGACAATTTTTCTTGGCAAAGGAACTGTAAAAAACCGAATTCTCGAATTATTAGATTTATGCGAGATAAGAAAAGAAATTGTCATGATGATGGCTGAAAAAAACATTGCTTATGCGGCAATGGAAGAGCTTAATAAAGAATTTCATTTTGAAAAAGCAAATCATGGAATCTCTTTCAGTATTCCTGTTTCAAGTTTTTTAGGTGTTAATGGGGCTAGTTTAAAGAATAATGAAAGCTTAAAGGAGAATGAAATAATGTATAACTCTATTTTTGTGATTGTTTATAAGGGTAATGCTGAATTAGTAATCGAGGCTGCTAATAAAGCTGGTTCTAAGGGTGGTACTATTATCAATGCCAGAGGTTCTGGTACTCATGAAACTACTAAGGTATTTGCTATGGATATAGAGCCAGAAAAAGAAATTGTTATGATTTTGTCTGAAGTTGAATCAACTCAAAAAATTGTTGATGCTATTAATTTAGAACTTAAAATTGAAGAGCCTGGTAATGGTATCGTTATAGTACAAAATGTTAGTAAAACATATGGGATATATTAATTTAGCTATTTACTTTTTATTTATTTATGTGTTATAATGTGCTTATACTCAAAAAGGAGATTTTTATGATAGATTGTCATACACATACTTGTAATTCACCTGATGCAGAAGATACGGTTTCAGAGTTGTGTGAGCAAGCAATTACTTTAGGTCTTGATGCTTTAGCTATAACAGAGCATTGTGAAGTCAATCGCTATTATGGCATTGAATACTACAATGCCAAACCAAATGGTTATGATACTTATGATTTTCAATTGGATTTTGAAAAATCTATGAAAGATAATACTTCAGCCCAACAAGAATATCATGGCAAGTTAAACCTTATTTGTGGCATTGAACTCGGACAGGCAACCCATGATTTTGAACTTGCTGAGAAAATTATTTCAGATGAACGTTTGGATTTTGTTATAGGTTCAATGCATCAGTTACCTAATCATGATGACTTTGCTTTTATTGATTATAATGAAGTTGATGTACCATCACTGCTTATGGAAAATTATCTTGAAGTTTTAAAGTTATGTAAATGGGGAAAGTTTGATATTTTAGGGCATCTTACTTATACACTTAGATATATAGTAGGAAATAGTGGTATAAATGTGGATATGAAACCATATGAGGAAATTATAGCTGAATGTTATAAGGTGCTTATAAGCAATGGTAAAGGAATAGAGGTAAATACATCTGGATTGCGTCAAGCTTATGGCAAAACCTTTCCCGACTTAAATTATATTAAACTATATAAAGATTTAGGTGGAGAAATTTTATCAATCGGCTCTGATTCCCATACGACTTATGATTTAGCAAAAGGTATACCTCAAGGTATTGAATTAGCAAAGCTTGCTGGATTTACAAAGGTATGTTATTTTAAAAAGCGAAAGCCTTATTTTATTAGTTTATAATTGGAGGGTATAATGGAAGAATTATTAGACTTGCTTAAACAAAATGCTAGATTATCAAACGAACAGCTTGCAGTAATGCTTGATGACACTCCGCAAGGTATTGCAGACAAAATTGAAAACTATGAGAAAAAAGGAATTATAAAAGGCTATAGCGTTATATTAAATGAAGAACTCACAAGTAAGGAAACCGTTACTGCTTTTATTGAACTGAGGGTTACTCCAAAACGTGATTATGGATTTGATGATTTAGCAAAAACTGTTATGATGTATGATGAAGTGGAAAGTGTTTCACTTATTTCTGGTGATTATGATTTGGCGGTTACTGTCAGTGGTGAAAACCTTAAAAACATAGCACTATTTGTCGCCCAAAGACTTTCAACAATTGATGGGGTGCTATCCACTGCGACTCACTTTGTCTTGAGAAGATATAAAGAAAAAGGTATCTTTATTGAGGAAGAAGTAGTTGACGAAAGGGGCTTTATTTCTCCGTGATAAATTATGATAACGTGCTTTCTGATAAAATAAAAACTATTAAGCCTTCAGGAATTAGAAAGTTTTTTGATATTGCTTTAACTCTTGAAGGCGTAATAAGCTTGGGTGTGGGTGAACCTGACTTCCCTACCCCTTGGACTATTAGAAGAGTTGCAATTTCTGCTTTAGAAAAGGGTAAGACTGTTTATACATCTAACTCTGGGCTTATACAGCTTCGTGAGGAAATTGCAAAGTATATAAAAAGAAAAAATAATATTGATTATGAACCAAATAACGAAATCATTGTTACTGTTGGTGGTTCAGAAGCTATTGATATTTCATTGAGAGCTTTAATTAATCCCGGTGATGAGGTTCTTATAGTTGAGCCTTGCTTTGTTTGCTATGCTCCGATAGTCACGCTTTCTGGTGGAGTTCCTATTAGTATTGAT
This sequence comes from uncultured Oscillospiraceae bacterium, assembly GCA_964610805.1. Lineage (GTDB taxonomy): Bacteria > Bacillota > Clostridia > Oscillospirales > Ruminococcaceae > JAAYPV01. The sequence continues at coordinate 23,184 of CAZSZG010000022.1, read as the reverse complement.
ACAAAGGTTGAGGATAATTTCAAGTTAACTCCTGAAAGCTTAAAAGAAAAAATAACTGATAAAACAAAACTTTTAGTATTGCCGTTCCCTAGTAATCCAACGGGTGCTATAATGACTCGTGAGGATTTACAGGCTATTGCTGATGTTCTAAAAGATACTAATATTTTTGTGCTTTCTGATGAAATATATTCGGAATTAACATTTGGAAGAAAACATTGCTCAATCGCAGAGATTGATGGAATGCAGGAGCGTACTATTATGGTTAATGGCTTTTCAAAGGCATTTGCAATGACGGGTTGGAGACTAGGATATCTTGCCGCTCCTGAACCAATAGTTACACAGATCTTAAAAATACATCAGTATGCAATAATGTGTTCCCCTACTGTCAGCCAATATGCTGCAATTGAAGCTTTGATTAACTGCGAAGAAGAAGTTAGTACTATGGTTAATGAATATAATAAACGACGCAAACTTGTTGTAAAAACATTTAATAATATGGGGTTGGAATGCTTTAATCCTGAAGGAGCCTTTTATGTTTTCCCATGTATTAAAAGTACTGGGCTTTCCAGTGAGGAATTCTGTGAACGCTTACTTTTTGAAGAAAAAATTGCTGTTGTTCCTGGAAATGCTTTTGGTGAAAGTGGCGAAGGTTTTATTCGTGTTTCATATGCATACTCAGTAAAGCACTTAATTGAGGCTCTTAAAAGAATTGAAAAGTTTATAAATAATCTTAAAAAGGATTGATTTTATGAATAATACTATCACATTAAAAGCACCTGCTAAAATTAATCTTTTTTTAGACGTTACTGGCGTTAGGAATGATGGGTATCACCTTATAGAGAGTGTTTTTCAAACTATTTCTATATTTGATATTGTTACAATTAAGTTGAATAAGACTGGTGTTTTAACTGTATCAACAAATGATATTACTGTTCCAAGTAACGAAAATAATATCGCTTATAAAGCTGCTCAGAAATTTCTCAAGTATATAAATGATGATAAAATAGGTGTCGATATTTATATTGAAAAAAACATACCTAATCAGGCTGGATTGGGTGGTGGCAGCTCTGATGCTGCTGCTGTTTTGAATGGCTTGAACAGTCTACTAAATGTAAACTTATCTTATGATGAACTATGTAAAATAGCAGTTGAATTGGGTGCAGATGTCCCTTTCTTTATTAAGGGGGGTACTGCTTTTGCTAAAGGAGTGGGAGAAATCCTCACTCCCTTATCGCCAATTCTAAAACTACATCTTGTTGTTGCTAAAGGTAAAGGTGGAATATCAACTGCTGAAGCGTATAAAAAAATTGATAATCTATATAATTCTCAACATAAAAAATCAGAAGCGATACTTCAAACAATAAAAAGCAATGATATGATAGAACTACCAAATCATTGCTTTAATATATTTGAATATATAACTGAGTTAGATGATGTTTTTAATATTAAGAAAATAATGCTTAAAAACAACGCACTTTGTTCTGTTATGTCTGGAAGTGGTTCAGCAGTTTTTGGAATATTCGCTGATAAAGATTCTGCTTGCGAATGTTCAAATTTGCTTAGTAAACTATATGAATTTTCCCTGCCATGTACTACTGACAATTAACATTTTTAATTGTCAATATCTAATTATAATTACTAAATTGCATTGCAAAACGGCTATTGCAAATGTAGATGCACAAGGCTCTATCCCCTATTGCAAAATTACGGTATTCTATAAATACGGGACATTCACACACACCACCAATATTTGTGTGTACATAATACGGGTAGGTCGTACCTTTATCTTCTTTTGCAACAATCTTTTCTTCAGACACTACATATGAGCCGTTCTTCAACATTGTGAGAATGTTTGTTTTTTCTATAACCTTATTCAAATACATGAATAGATTGAAACCTGAAATCACTAATAAAAGAATACCACCCGTTATTAACTCAATAGGAAATTCATACTCATCACCACTAGCATAATTGTATTCATCTGTTTTTAGAACCTTGCCTTTACCAGAAGTAAACCCGATAAAAGACATTAACAAGATAAGACCAACTATACCAACAATTATAGCAATAATTACTCGCATCTTTGGCATATATAATCGGTCACAAATATATTTTTCAAAAGTTGTTTTTTGCTTTTGAGATAATTCTATTTTTATTGAGTTTCTATTGTTTATCATTTTGTAATATCTCCTATGTCATAATTATAGTGAGGGATAAATTTGATATTTCTATGATTTCAAACATAATTTCACACTTTGTTATTAAATACTTGACATTAATTAATTTATGTGATAATATAAATGCAAAAGTGATGATGAGAAGAAGTATCAATATTAAGTGATTTCAGAGAGCCTTTGGTCGCTGTGAAAAGGTATCACCATATTGAGAATACATCTCGGAGCTTATGCCTTGAAACCATGATGATTGTTAAGTAGGGGCATACGGAAGAACACACGTTATAGTGTTTTGAGGTTAGTGATGTTTTACACATTGCTGATAAACTGAGGTGGTACCACGAATTATACCAATTCGTCCTCTGATGAGATTTTCTTGTCAGAGGATTTTTATTTGATTTTTTTAATAATAGGAGGATAATTATGACACTGTTTGAGGAATTAAAAAGACGTGGGTTAATTGCACAAATGACTCATGAAAAGGAAATTGAGGAGCTACTTAATAAGGAAAAGGCAAGCTTTTATATTGGGTTTGATGCCACTGCTGACAGCCTGCATATAGGGCATTTTCTACAGCTAGTGGTAATGAAACATATGCAAAACGCTGGACATAAACCTATTGCTTTGCTCGGTACTGGAACAACTATGATTGGTGACCCTACTGGCAAGACAGATATGAGAAAAATGCTTACAATTGAAGAAATAAATCATAATGCTAAACGTTTTAAGGAGCAAATGTCAAAGTTTATTGACTTTTCTGAAGGCAGAGCTGAAATTGTAAAGAATGGCGACTGGTTGATGGAAATGAATTATATTGATTTCCTAAGAACTGTAGGCAGACATTTTTCTGTAAATAAAATGCTAACGGCAGAATGCTTTAAGTCGAGGCTTGAAAAAGGTTTATCTTTTCTTGAATTCAATTATATGCTCATGCAGAGCTATGACTTTTTATATCTATACCAGAATAAAGGTGTTAAACTCGAACTTGGTGGTGATGACCAGTGGAGTAATATTCTCGGTGGTGTGGATTTAATAAGACGTGTCGAACAGGGTGAGTCATATGGTATGACATTTACTCTGCTTACAACAAAAGAAGGCAAAAAAATGGGTAAGACTGAAAAGGGTGCATTATGGCTTGATGCTGAGAAATGTTCGCCATATGACTTCTATCAATACTGGAGAAACGTCGGTGATGATGACGTTATTACTTGTATGAAGCTTCTAACATTTTTGCCAATTGAGCAAATAGAGGAAATGGAACGTACAATGTCTGGTTCTGAATTAAACAAGGCAAAAGAAATACTTGCTTTTGAAGTTACAAAAATGGTCCATTCTGAAACTGAAGCACAAAAAGCACAAGAAGCTGCTAAATCAGTATTTGGTGGAAATATGGACAGTGAGAACATGCCAACTACAACAATTAGTAGAGATGAACTGGTAGATGGCACAATCGGAATTCTTGACTTGCTCGTAAAATCAGGGTTAACAACATCAAAAGGCGAAGGCAGAAGGCTTATAACTCAAGGTGGAATATCCATAAATGATGAAAAAATTTCAGATCCAAATGAGCTAATCAGCATAGATGAATTTGTTATAATTAAAAAAGGTAAAAAGGTATTCCATAAGATTTTAATGTCATAACTTTATGCATACTCCCCTATTAATCATATATACTGATAAATGTTTATATGGGGAGTAGTGCTATTTAAAATGAATTAGTGAAGTAATATTGCAGAACTTTTTTTATCATAATTATATTTATGAAAAGACACGCAGATTATTGTTGAAATTAACCATGCTATACACCACATTAGTTTTTTCATAAAAAATAAACGAAGCTTACGGCTATCTTCTAAGTCAGTAAATACTGAATTAATCGATGTTGAAATATCCGTGCGTGATGTGAGGTATTCCCTGTAATCCTCGGATTTTTGATTAAAATAACTTTCAGTAGAATTATATTTTTTTATAATATCTTCATATGAACTTTCAATACTTTCTTCTAATTCTAACTCATATTCACTCATATAATTATCAAAATTTTGTTTTGTATCTCTAGATATCATATAAGCTTCACTAAAGATTGATGTGAAAAGGATTGCCATCAAGCATACAATACTAGTAATTATAATTGACTTTTTTGTGAAAAAACCACCACTGAAAATTATATAAAGTTTTATGCAAATTAGAACTGGGAAAACTAAAAGCAAGCTTGCAAACCCCATAACACCTGAACTTGTTATATTAATATTAAGAAAAAACAACAGTGTAGCAAGTATTAATGCACCAATTAAAACCCCTGTTGTACCTGCAATAAAACTCTCGTATGCAACATATTCAGGTTTAGGTTTGTTGAGTAAATCAAAATAAACTGAATTATAGCAATGATTACAAATTGATACAAAATGTTCGCTTATTGAATATTGAACTGTTTTTTCTGACTTACCACAATTAACACAACAGGAAACTAGTTTATTATCATTACAAAACTGAACTATATCATTAAGAGCTGTATACAAAGATAGCGTAAAGCTGTCATCATCAGTTTTTATTATAGCTGTAATTTCATTATTTTTATAAATAATACTTTCTAGTACGGGACAAGTAGCTTTAAGAATCTTGATTCTACTTTGTATATCTTTTCTGCTCATGTCATTTGTCGCATAAGTATTTTCATTGTAATCGCCATTGTTAATATCATTATCACAATATTCATCCTCTTCAAATGAATATCTGTGTTTCTTAATATCATTAACATACTTAACGGACAGAAAAATATGGCACAAGCTATTATTTGAATCAAGCTTAATAAAAACTTTGTAGTCTTTGAATTCCCCATAAAACAGTTGCAAACGCTTATTATATTTTAAGCCAGTATTTTTAGATATATTATTAACATGAACTTTCACTGCAATCACCCCTCAAAAATAGATTAATTATGATTGCTTCTATTTTTTATTTAGTTTTTCTTTTATTACTTTTAAAGCGTTATTATACTTGATTGATGTCATATCTGGAAATGATTTAATAAAACGAGTTTCCTTTGCTTGTTCCAAAAGTTTATCATATTTTTGTTTTATTTCTTGAACTTCTCCTGATATATTACCACCAATTTTTATTGAACTGTCATTAAGTTTCCTTGAAATCTTTTCCATCTGTTTTAATTTATTATTGAAATTTAAAACTTCGCTTACACTACAGGATGTATCAATAATTAGCACTAATATTACAACTGAAAGTATTATGTTTCCAACATTATAAGGAATGTAATCTACTAATTTTATAATAATTGGATGTATGGTTTTTACAACTAAAAGGCAACCGACACCCCATAAGAGCGATACTTTTAAGCATATATAACCCTTGTAATTGAATTTTTCATGTGAATAATCCCACCATTTAGCATGAAATAGCCTTTGCAAAAGTAAACCAACGGATAATTCAATTACTGAGCATAGAATTACAGAAAGTATAAAAGTTACAAAAACACTTTTCAGTGGAGAAAGAGTTGTATAAACAATCAGTACTCCAAATCCATAAATAGGGCATATTGGAGAATTTAAGAACCCCCGATCCTCAAACTCACCTGTTTCAAGCGTCCTAATAACTACTTCTAAAATCCAACCAAACGATGCCCAATATAGAAAATAAAAACCCGTTTCAAATAATGTCATATTGAATAAGTGGATATTTTGCATAATTATCCCCCCTAAAATAATTTTCCCAAGAATATTGAAGTTTATATTATACTAATATTATAACAATTATAAGCTTTATGTCAATAGAATACACAGTCTTTATAATTATATTTTAGTATTACTATGAGAATCTACAAAAATTAAAGGAGTTAAACATGAGAATTAGACACAAATCATGGGCTAGACCAGAATTAGATGCTTGCCCTTTTTGTATAAAACAGCCTGATAATAATAAAGGAATTTGGATGAATGAGTTTACCAACAAACAACCAATATATATTGAATTAGGTTGTGGTAAGGGTGGTTTTATATCCTCTGCTATTATCGCAAATCGTAATATTAATTACATTGCAATAGATATTAAAAGTGAAATGTTGGCAATGGCAAGACGAAAGATAGACCAAAAATTATCAGAAAAAGAATTATCCCCTGATAATATAAGAATATTTATAAAAAATATTGAGCAAATTGACTCATGTTTTGATAATAAAGATGCGATTGAAAGAATTTATATAAATTTTTGCAATCCTTGGCCTAAGCCAAAGCATAAAAAACGCAGACTTACTCATCACAATCTTCTTGAAAAATATAAACTTTTTCTTAAACCAACGGGTGAAATATGGTTCAAAACTGATGATGATGATTTATTTAATGAATCATTCAGTTATTTTGAACAATCTGGATTTGAAATCAAGTATAAAACCTATGATTTACATTCAAGTGAGTTTACTGAAAATATTGAAACAGAGCATGAAAAAATGTTTACGGAGATGGACAAAACTATAAAATTTCTTATAGCTGTTCAAAAATAAAATTCAAGTCAATAATATTAATTTAATTAGGATAATAGTTATATAACTATTATCCTATAATGCTTTTAGTTTCTTATATTCGCCCTTAAATATATTGTAATACTTCAACCCATCTTCTTGATTATATTTTCTTATTAATTTTCTGTAGAATTCCTCTTTATTTGAAGTAGTTTTCAAATAATTCAATACTGTATCATAAACCTGTTTCTTATCACTTGAGGTAACTTCATCACCTAAACTATTAATTAAACTCATAACTTTTTGCTTTTTTATAGGTATGGAATTACCCTGAATACTTTCTAAACCTCCTAGACTAAACGCAGTTTTATCGTTATAAGTCCTAGTTAAATTATCCTTCAAAATAGATATTTCTACAAAATGTGGCTCACTATTTATTGCAGATGCAATGTTGGTAAACCGTTCAATCTTTTGAGGATAATTAATAAGAAAGTCATTGCAAAAATCTATTGATGAACCATATCCCTTATCCTTGCTAATAATATAAAATTCTGCATCCTTTTCATTAGCTATCAAGTAGCCAAGATATGTAGAAAGCTGAAAATCTACAGCATTTGGGGCTGGATGCCTGAGTTCAAATAAGTCAATATCAATATCAGATTTCCTTATAAACTCAACTACTGAAAATGATACCGTATTGCTATTTGGTCCATAAAATATTATAACCTTGTCGTCTTCTTCTAAACAATTAATCCCCTCAAGTCCACTGGAATTAACATTTTCATAATCTACTAAAAAAAACTTCATTACTTTTTCTCCAATCTAAAATTTAAGAGTTCCTCTGCATTTTTAAGCATCAATTCGCTTGGGTTTTCTCCGCTCATTATTCGTGCTATTTCATACTTTCTCTGCTCAAAATCAAGAGGATTTACTTGAGTTATTGTCCTGTCACCAACTACTTGTTTTTCAATTAATAAATGATTATCAGCCATAACTGCAATTTGTGCTAAATGTGTTACGCATAACACCTGTCTAATTTTTGAAATCTGATGTAGCTTTATGCCTATTTTTTGTGCTGCTCGCCCACTAACACCCGTATCTATTTCATCAAATACTAACGTAGGTATGTCATCCTTATCAGCAATAACATTTTTGAGTGCAAGCATTATTCTTGAAAGCTCGCCTCCAGATGCAATTTTATTAATTGGTTTTGGAGGTTCACCTTTATTTGCAGAAATCATAATTTCCATACTATCCATACCATTTACTGTAAGCTTGCCCTTTTCATGAGCAATTTTTAGAACAACATTAGGCATATCCAAAAATTCTAACTCTTCAGTTACCTGTTTAACAAACCTTTCAGCTGATTTTTCTCTAAACTGAGAAAGCCTTTTTGCCTTTTCAGTAACCTCAAGCAATAGAATTTCTTTTTTTTCTTTAAGCTTTTTCAACTCATCAGAATTACCTTCCAACAGTTTTATTTCCTCTAATGAGTCATTATAAAGCTTAATTACATCAGACAATTCACCGCCATATTTTCGCTTAATACTATTCAATTCACTTAATCTTTTAGTAATATAACCAAACCGTTGTTCATCAAAATTCATTTTATTATACAAACTTGTGATTTCACTTGCAATATCCTCAAGTTCAATTCTGACAGCAGTAATTCTATCTTTTAACACTTCAATTTCAGAAATTTCAGTCAAGTTAGCAAGTTCATTCTCTGCGAATATCATTCTATAAATTGTGCTATCATTATCTTCATCATTAATCAATTTTTTTGAGTTTTTCAAGGCATTCATGATTTTATCAGAATTTTTCATCAGATTATACTCATTTTCAATCTGATTATCCTCATCTTCTACAAGATCTAATGCACCTATTTCCTCAATTCTTGCCTCTAAAAGCTGCACCCTATCAGCCTTATCTTTTTCCTTTTGATACATCTCTTTTATCATTCTTGCAAGTAGCTGAAGTTCCTTAAAGCCCTCTCTATAATCATTCAGAAATGAAATATCCCCACTAAATCTATCCAAAATATGTATATGCTTTTCGGAAGCAAGAAGTACTTGATTATCATGTTGACCATGAATATTAATTAAGGTTTCACCTATTTCTTTTAATATAGATATAGTTGTTGCTCTTGAATTTATTCGAGCTATACTCCCACCATCAGCATGGATTTCTCTTGTTACCGTTAGCTCATCGTTCTCATAGTCAATGCCTAATTCTTTAAGTTTATCCTTCGTATTATGGCTTAAATTACAAAACAACGCTGTTATCGATGCCTTTTTGCAACCAGTACGAACTATATCTTTAGTAATTCTCTGCCCTAATATTGCATTTATCCCATTTATAAGGATTGATTTACCAGCACCAGTTTCGCCTGTAAAAGCATTGAAATTATCAGAAAAATTTATAGTCGTTTTCTCAATTACCGCAAGATTTTCTATATAAACTTCCTTTAGCATAATGATACCCCTTATTTTCCATATGTAAAATATGAAAAATACTCCTTCCAAATATAATTATTATTTGTAGGTTTACTTTTTTACATTAATCATATTTTTTAGCTTGTTAACAAAGTTTATTGCCTCATTCTCATTTTTCAGCAATATGAATATTGTATCATCACCAGCCAATGTTCCAATGATTTCACTAAAACTCATTGAGTCTATTTCAGCACATGCAGCCTGTGCCATTCCAGTGTGACATTTCACCACCACTGTATTCACTGCATAATCAACCGTTGAGATGATATCTGCAATAATTCCTCGCTTTGGCTTATTTATATCTGGTAATGCGTATTTATATATGCCATCTTCGGACATCTTTTTAACAAGCTGTAATTCCTTTATATCCCTTGAAACAGTCGCCTGTGTTACATTGAATCCATTATCCTCAAGATACTTCTGTAAAGTTTCTTGCGTATCCACATCAAAATTTTCAATTATCTTAAATATTTCATTATGTCGCCTTGTTTTCATTCATACCACCCACAAATTTTAGTTGCCTTTAATTGACCTCATTAACTTTTTATTTAAAGAATCGTAAAATGTATTACTTTTCATATCAATTAAGTTTATTTTATGTGCAGACCTTTTTATTTCAAGTACCTGCTTGTTATCAAAAGTTATTGGCTCATTCCCATCAATACTGATATACAATTCAGGTTTAGTTTCAACATTATGAACCAGTTTTATTACTCTTTTAGGTGAAAAAAGCATAGGTCGTGAAAAAAGCGAATGAGGACATATTAACGTCATTTCTATACAATCCAAATCAGGTTCAATAATAGGACCTCCTGCTGAAAGTGCATATGCAGTTGAACCAGTAGGAGTACTTATAACAACCCCATCTGCACGATATGAGCCAATTAATTCATCATCAACATAAACGCTAAAATCACATAGCTTGGAGTAAACTCTTGCGACTGATACATCATTTAAAGCGATATTTTCACAATATTCCTCTCCAGTATGAATTCTAGTATCTAACATCATTCGTTTGATTATATCATAATCGCCTTTAATAAGCCGATGTAATTCGTTCAACTCATCAAACTCTAGTGAAGCCATAAATCCTAATCGCCCAGTATTTATACCCAAAAGTTTGGTATCAAGCCCTAAAAGGTATCTAGCACATTTTAATATTGTACCATCACCACCAATGGCAATTGCAATATCTGATTCCTTTACAAAGTCCTTAAATATTCCAAAATTTACATGATTCTTATCTTTGAATTGCTCATAATATTTCTTATCTACATATAATTCTACATTATTTTGGTGTAAAATATCGCATACTTCTCTTGAACATTTTAGAGCATTTTCCTTTTGAAAATTAGGAAATATTGCAATTTTCATCACTTTCACCTCTAATTATAAGATATAAAACGCATCTTCAACAAGATTTTTAAAGTCAAATAGCTTACTTTTATCGCATGATTTTTCTAAAATCATAAGATATTCAATATTGCCTTTCCCACCCTTGATAGATGAAAAACATAATCCCTTTATTGAAAATCCTAACGATTGTGAATAGGAATAAATATCCTTTAAAACTTTAATATGTACTTTTGAGTCACGCACAATGCCATTTTTGTTTAGGTTTGATTTGCCAGCTTCAAACTGTGGTTTTATAAGCACAACGGCTTGACAGTTATCCTCTAATAGCTCATAAATTTTAGGCAGAACAAGCTTGAGTGAAATAAACGAAACATCCGTAGCAATAAAGTTAATACTTTCATTAAAGGACTGCTTAGTGAGAGTTCTAACATCTGTTTTCTCCATATTCACTACTTTAATGTTGTTTTTAAGAACCTCAACAAGCTGACTATGACCGACATCAACTGCATAAACCCTTTTTGCACCATTTTGTAGCATACAATCAGTAAATCCCCCAGTTGATGCACCAATATCAACACAAACACATTCTTTAACACTGATTTCAAATTTATCTAAGGCATGTTCAAACTTTAGTCCACCTCTACCAGCATATTTAAGCGTTTCCCCTATTATTTCAAGCTTATCATTTTCAAAAATTATTTTTGACGGCTTATCGCATGAGTTTCCATTTATCGTTACCTGACCCGACTTTATCATTTCCTTTGCACGCTCTCTGCTACTAGCCAGTCTATTTTCAACTAAAGCTATATCAAGTCTTTTTTCAGCCACCCAATCATCCTTTACTCCTTTAAAGTGAATTTTCTTTAACAATAATATACATTGACTCAACATCTAAATTAAGCTTATGTAATGCACTTTCTACTGATGCCTGTTTTACAAATCCATTAATAGCAACCTTTACAAAGTCGCCACTATATCTTCTCTTCATTAAGCTTGCAGAAAAATGTTCGGAAATTCCACCCGATGTTTCACATTCTTCAAAAAAGAAAATCTTGCTATAAGACATTGTCATGTCTATCAGTTCTTCATCAAGTGGGTGAATTTTAGTAAGCTTTAATGTATCCGCATAAATATTTTCATGAGCAAGCATATTAACAACTTCTTTAAAGTTATTATAAATCCTACCGTATGATATTAATAACACATCTGAAGTAATTTCCCTATCATTGCTAATTAGAGTATAATTCGTGTTAAGCATGGATTTATCGAGATTTTTTGATGTGTCATTTCCTCTTGGGTATCTAACACAAGCTATACCTTCATCTTTATATATTGCATCATTCAAACATAACTTCAACTCCTCATAACAAGATGGAGAATAAATTGTGGTATTAGGTATTGTTGTAAGCATTGGTACATCAAATATTCCTTGATGTGTCTCACCATCCTCACCTACAATCCCAGCCCTATCTATTCCTAAAACAATATGCGTGTTACATATTGCAGCATCGTGAATAAGTTGATCGTATGAACGCTGTAAAAATGATGAATACACAGCAAACACAGGTATAAATCCCATGCTTGCTAAACCAGCTGAAAAAGTAACTGCATGCTGTTCTGCAATTCCAACGTCAAAAAATCTATCTTTAATTTCATTGGAAAAGAACTGCAAACCTGTTCCATACTTCATTGCGGCTGTTACTGCACAAATTCTTTTGTCTTTTTTAGCAAGGCGTACTAATTCTTTACCGAATATTGTGGAATAACAATCATCACCAGAAACCTCTGGATTTCCTGTAAGTATATCAAACTTCGATATGCCATGATACTCACCAGGATTTTTTTCAGCTGGCAGATATCCTTTACCTTTTACAGTGTTAACATGAACGACAACAGGATGTTTATATGTTTTAGCAGTTTTTAAAACCATCTCCATTGAGGCAATATCATGACCATCAACAGGACCAAGATATATAAATCCTAAATCATCAAACATTGTTGTAGTTGGATAAATTACACCTTTAATTGTATCCTTTGATACCTTTAAAACCTTAGTGATTGGTTTTCCCACAACTGGAGTTTTAGCAAGTGCTTTCTCAACAGCAGATTTAGTTTTTACATAGCTTTGATTTGCTCTAATCGTTGCAAGATACTTTGACAACGCTCCAACATTTTTTGAAATAGACATATTATTATGATTAAGAATAACAATAAGGTTTTTCCTATCCTTACCACCATTGTTAAGTGCCTCATAGACCATCCCACCAGTTAAAGCTCCATCACCAATTACAGCAACTGCATAGTTGTCGTCCTTACCTTGTATCTTCATCGCTTCAGCAATGCCACAAGCAACGGATATAGAGGTGCTGCTATGCCCACCAATAAAAGCATCATGGAGTGATTCTGACGGCTTAGGAAATCCAGAAATACCATTTTCTTTTCTTATAGTATTAAACTTATCAAGTCTACCCGTTAAAATTTTATGCGTATATGACTGATGTCCTACATCCCAAACTATTTTATCTTGTGGGGAATTAAAAACTCTATGGATCGCCATTGTCAACTCAACTGAACCTAAATTAGATGCTAAATGTCCACCATTTTTAGAAACAGTATTAATCAATAAGCATCTTATATCCCTACACAATTTTTTGCATTGAGGTATACTAAGCTTTTTTAAATCTGTTGGAAGTGATAATTCGCTAAGTCTTACATCCTCTTTAATTATATTATCGCTATTGTTTTTCATTTATACTATTTTAAAGGAACCATTAAAGCGACTACTATTCCTAAAAGCACGCCTCCTAGAACTTCAAGTGGAGTATGCCCTAAAAACTCTTTTAATTCCTTTTTATTTCCTCCCTCCATTTTTACTTCGTTTTTTGACGAGGTTGAAATATCTACAAGGTATTTGTTCATTTTATTTATCTCTTTAGCGTGCAACCCAGCCGCATGCCTTACTCCCATAGCGTCATAAATGACAACAGCTGCAACTATAAACGCTATTGCAAACTCAACAGAGTTTAACCCTGTTTTGCGTGATACTGCAACTACTGATGCAGTAACAAAAGATGAGTGGGAACTGGGCATTCCTCCTGCACCCAATAACCTTTCGCTACTAAATTTGCTAGTTTTAATAAAACATAAAATCGTTTTAATAATTTGTGCTGCTGCCCATGAAATTATTGCCGAAACTAAAATATAATTATATGTCAAAAGTACACCATCCTAACTTTCTCTAACCAATAAAAGTTTAGTTAAATTAGATAAAAACTCACTATCATCAAACTCTTTTAGAATTAACAAAGCCTTGTTTGTAAGCGTTTCTGCCTTATTTTTAGCGTCATCAATTCCATTTAATGCCACAAAGGTTGTTTTATTCTGTTGTGCATCACTTCCAATTGGTTTCCCTAATAAATCTTGAGTGCTTGTAACATCAAGAATATCATCTACAATTTGAAATGCAAGACCAATATTTTTAGCAAATTCATCTGCTTTTTCAATCACTGTATCATCTGCTCCCGCAACAATGCAACCCATCTTACAAGCAGCACGAAGCAACGCACCAGTTTTTAGAAGACACATCTGTGTTAAGTCATCATTATTCAAATCATTCTTACTTTCGTTTTCCATGTCGATAACCTGTCCGCCAATCATGCCGTTTACGCCAACAGCATCTGCCAACACTTGAATAAGCTTAATTTTTGTATCAGAATCAAGCAATTTATCATTTACAATTATCTCAAATGCACGAGCTGACAAAGCATCACCTGCAAGAATAGCTACATCCTCACCAAAAGCCTTATGACAAGAAAATTTACCACGCCTAAAATCATCATCATCCATAGCTGGTAAATCATCATGAATAAGAGAAAATGTGTGCACCATTTCAATTGCACAAGCAGAAGATATAGCCTTATTATAATCTACCCCACAAATTCTGCAAAATTCAAGTGTTAAAACAGGACGAATTCTTTTTCCTCCTGCTTGCAACGAATAATTCATCGCATCTATCACATTGCCTTGCGGTAAATTTTCACTAGACTTTTTATTATACTCTATTAGTTTTTGCTCAATCAGTGAAATATACTCTTTTAATCTTTGTTCACTTTTTTCTATCATTAATACCACTCATTTCTAAAATGCTACCTAAACGCTAGTTTTCTCATCTATTTTAAGCTTTGCATTCTCCAACTCTTTCTTGCAATTAACTGAGATTTTCATGCCCTCACTATATAACTCAACTGATTTTTCTAATGATAATTCTCCACCTTCGAGTGCATTTACAATTTCCTCAAGCTTCTTAATTCCTTCTTCAAAATGCATATTAATCCCCCACCTCTATAACCTTTGCATTAACTTTTCCTTTACCTAAGGTTACGCTTATTGTATCATTTTTTTGTAATTGTTCAGACGAATAGACAATATTTTTATCTTTATACACAACAGAGTATCCTCTTGACAGAATTTTTAATGGATTTAAACCATCTAACTCAGTAAGCTTTTTACTCAACATATTTTCGCATAATACATACTTACGGTCAATAGCAGATGTAATCCTTTTATCAAGCGTAAACAATCTCTCCTGATAAAGCTTTAATTTTTGCTCTATAGAATAGCTTTGCAATTTTGTAGTAAGTTCAGCTACTCTATTATACTTCATATTCAATGCTTTTGTCAAAGCTGATGACATTCTTTCCCCATAAAAGTCTAAACTTGATATAATTTGTTCCATATCAGGAACAGCAATTTCTGCTGCTGCAGATGGCGTTGGTGCTCGTAAATCAGCAACAAAATCAGCAATAGTATAGTCAGTTTCATGCCCAATTGCTGAAATAATTGGTATATTTGAATTATAAATTGCATTAGCAACTATTTCAGTATTAAATGCATTTAAATCCTCAAGACTGCCCCCACCTCTTGCTACAATTAACACATCACAATCGCTATCTTGTGCCTTATTTATTGCTTCACTTATGGATTGTGGAGCTGTTTCGCCCTGTACTAACGCAGAAAAAACAACAATCTCCCCTATCGGATAACGTCTGCTTAAAACGTTAATTATATCTTGCAATGCCGCACCTGTTTTCGATGTAACTATACCTATCTTTTTAGGATATCTTGGCAGTGGAAGTTTATGCAATTCATCAAACATTCCCAACTTTGAAAGTTTGTCCTTTAGCTGTTCAAAGGCAATGTATAACTTTCCAACACCATCAGGCTGAATGTCAGTAACATAAAGCTGATACGCACCATCACGCTCATACACAGATACAGAAGCAAGCATAATTACACTCATGCCGTTTTCTGGCATAAATTTTACAGAAGATGCAAAATTATTAAACATAACTGCTTTAATACTTGACTCACTATCTTTTAATGTAAAATAAAAATGTCCCGAACGCAAATGATGAGTGAAATTGGAGATTTCACCCTTTATCATTATACCTCTAAGCTTTTCATCCTCTTTAAACTTAAAAGATATGTACTTATTCAATTGTGAAACCGTTAACATTATCATAAATTACCTCTGTTATATATTAATGATGCATATATCGCTGTTCCAACAGCATTATCGCATGAAAATTCAGGGCTTGCAAAATGGGAATTAGGAAATCTTTTCATTAAGTTGGATTTAATTAGCTTGTTTGACATTACTCCACCTGCAAAAATAATCGGATTACTGCTGAACCTTTCTAATGCTAAAGCTGTCATTACTTCAATTGTTTGGCTCACATAAGTAAGACAGTATTTCGCAATATCAGCTGAACTATCTCCGTTTGCAAATTTCTTTTGACAGATATTCTCAACCCCTGACAAACAGCAATCCATACCTTTTATTGTAGGCTTAACATTAAATTCAACATTGCTTTGCTCAGCAAGATGTTCCAATTCAATCCCACATGGAAACTTCAAGCCAAGCATAACACCAACTCTGTCAATAAGTTGTCCTGCTTTTAAGTCAAGCGATGAGCCAATTAGTGTGAACTTATAAACATCTTCTGCATCTGGCTCGCATAACAAACACTCAGTAGTTCCTCCACTTACATGAAACATAATTACATTTCGGTTAATATATTCAAGCTTGTCCGCTGAATATAATGCTGCAAGCATATGTCCGACTTGGTGTGAGGTCTTGTATACAGATATATTATTGACAATGGCAATAGAATCTGCAAGCTTTTCGCCACACAGAAAACATGGCATATATGAATTATCAACATTTCGTGGACGAACAGATACACCTACCCCATCAAGATTTGGATTATCTTCAAGCAAATCGCCCAGAACCTCTGGCAATTGTTTTATATGCTCAAAAACAACATTGCTTTGCCTTAGTCCCTTTTCACCTTGTTTAACATTAAGAATAATTTTGCTTTGTTTTACTTCATTTGTATCAGAGTTATACAGTGCCACAGACGTGGTATAATTGCTGGTATCTATCCCTAAAAAATTAGGCATCAGTAGCCTCAATGCTATCTGAAGCTTCATTTTCAGAAGCAACTTCAACAGTATCTTTATTAATGTTATTATAACTACTTCTTGAAAATGAGCCTAATATGCCATTAATAAAAGCTATATCCTCTTTTTGAGAATATGTTTCAGATAAATAAATAGCTTCACTTATAGCAGCATTCACAGGTGTTCCCTCATCATAAATTGCCTCATACAAAGCAAGCTTAAGTACTGCAATATTAATCTTGGCAATTCTGGAAATATCACGCTTAACACTAAATTTATTGATAATCTCATCAAATTCATCTGAATGTGCAAGCGTTCCTTCAACCAATTCCCTAACCTTATCATTTACAGTTATTTCATCTATTTCCTCAGCAATATTATATAGTTCCTCTAGATCATCATCACGCAATAGCTTTTCAAATAGTATCTTAAAAGCACTATCACGAACTTCTCTTCTTGTCATAAACTTCCTCCATTTTTAACTTAGCAAAATCCATAATTAGATAGATATTACTTGTCCTTATTAATTGAAATTCCTGAAATAATAACATTTACCCTTGATACTGTGATTCCCGTCATGCTCTGTACACTTGATTTTACAGAATCCTGTATGCTTTCTGCAACCATAATTACCTTATAACCTTGCTCAACAATTACTGCTAATGTAATCTCAACAATATCGCCTAAAAGCTTAACTTTAATCAAATTATTCTTTTTACCGAACAATTTTCTTGCAATGCCCCAATCCTTAGATGCCAGTTTCTGCAATGATTTATTTGCTACTCCAAAATCATTTACAGGAACAATATCCTCAACACCTTTAATTTCACTGATAGCAAGCTTTGCTATTGTTAGAATTACTTCCTCTGAAATTTTCAAAGTACCTGATTTATAAGCATTATCATTTTCCATATGAACCTCCCATATATTTATATTTTTAAGTGGAGAGTTACTATATATCTATTATAATGCAAACTCTCCACCTTTGTAAATACAAATAATTAATTACTTATAAATATATTATACCATAAATTTTGAAAGACACAACTATTTAACCTCAAAAATTCTAATATTTTCTGATGGAACAGCTATTTCGCCCAAAATTATATCCTTAATAGCAGCCGCTTGACCTTTTTCAAGCCCTTCAGACTTAACTACTATCTTTGCAGTATCGCTATCAAGATATACTACACAATCAGAAAACCCCTGTGCTTTTATAAGGTTTTCAATTGTTCCCTCTTTTTCTATCATATTTGACATTTGAACTGCTTCCAACGCTCTTGAAACCATCTCATCTTCTGTTACATCTCCGCCACCCATAATAGTCTGCAACGTTTGTACAGCTGTATCCCTGCTTGTCATCTTCTCAAGTCTTGCCTGAGCAAAATAATCTTCGCTTGCCTGCTCATTGCTAACAAATTGTGTATCACCATATGTTTCTTTATCAGAAATTTCAGATTGAGTTAATCCATCAGTTGACATTGTGCTTTTTGCATCTTTTAAATCTGCATCCTGTGCCAATACATAATTTATGTATACTGCTACTGCAAGCATTAATGTTAAGCAAGAAAGTATAATCTGCTTTTTCCCAATTATAAATGTTGGCTTCTTCATATTCATTCTCCTAATTTCATTTTATTTTTGTCACATAAATTTTACTAGTGGGCAAATCGCATGCCACCGACACCGATTTATATATATTCTCTCGAACTACATTATTGCCACCTCCCTCACATACAATAACTATTCCGCTTATCTGTGGATTATTAACTTTTTTGAGTAATGCCTCCTTTTTCCCGTTACTTTCAACTATTATGTATTTATTTTCCTTTTGCTCCGAATAATTTTCACTATCCTTAGATAAGTTAGACTTTTCCTCATCAGCATATACATATTCCTTTGTGCTTGAAATATTCATCATGATTTCAACTCTTCCCACCCCACTTATATTCTCCAGAAGAAGCTTTAGCTTGCTCTCCATTTCTTTTGTATATTCCTCCAGTTCAGCATCATAAGCAACCATATCTGCTTTTGGATCTGACACTTCAGCATTTTTATTATTGGTATCCTTTGGAATTAAACTTGATAATAGAATTAACCCCATTCCCAACAGACCTATAAAAACAACTACTTTTATCTTTTTATCATCCGAAAACATATCCTTAATCCTTTTAAATATATCTGCCATAATTTCACCTTCAATCATTTTTATTTTCTTTTATTATTATCACTTCTTCTCCTATTGATAGCAGTGTAGAAATAATTATTCTTGATTTTTCATTATCATCACTATCAATTTCTATTTTATTAATAGATATGCCTGAATCTTCCTCTATATTAATACTTACGTTAATTTCATTGCATTTTATTCCTGATTCAATCAACTTTACTGTTAATGAATCAGCTATATTATTTTCAGTTATTGTTCTAAGCTGATTATCTACTGTTGCATCCATTTCGCTATACTGCGAACCATTTGTTGATATAATATCCTGACTTATTGAAAAATCAAATCCACTTGACATTATTGGTGTTAATATACTTAATACAAAAGCTAGTGAGAAAATCATCCTTATCTGTTTGTTAAACTTTTCACTTGGCTTTATCATATCTGCAATTGATATTGCTATTCCGATAAAGCAAGCCGTTCCTATCATCATTTTTATAGTATTCATTTTTTACTCCTATATGCTTATTGCCATAATTATTGCTGTCGAAATTATAAACATTATCGAAAAGGAAATTACTATACTAAAAGCAATTGAAGTAACTGATGAAATATTTTTGAATAGTTTAGCAAGACCTTGAACATTAAATATATCTGCACCTATGCTTGCTATGCTTATTGCTATTCTGTTTAATCCAATGGTTATGATAGTTGGAAGTACCATTATAAGAATTACCATTATCCCTACCCCACCAACTCCACCTTTCAGCAAACCAAAACTTCCTTTTAATGTTGTATAAGCATCTGAAATTGCTCCTCCGATTACAGGCACAAGATTGGAAACCATGAACTTTCCTGTTTTAACTGACAAGGTATCAGCTGAGTTTCCTATAATACTTTGAATTGACAATAGTCCTACAAAAATTGTCATCATAAGTCCTAAACACCATGTAACAGTTTTTTTAATTCCCTCAATCAGGCTTGAAAGTGATATTGCTGGATTTAGTGCGTCTACAATTGCCAAAGCCATGCATAAGCTTAACAATGGCATTAGAAATCCACTTGCAATTTGGACTGCTATTTCAGCTACTAGCACAAGGATTATATTATAAACACCTGCTGATGTTAGACTGCCACTCCCTGCTGCTATGCTTGCGAATACAGGGACAAAGCCAAGCATGAAGGTTGCACCCTCTGATAACGCCTGTGAGGCTTGTTCTATGCATTGGCATACTGTTTCAGATAAAATTAATATACATACTAAAATTGATATTATATTAAACATCTTGTTAAGTGATTCGCTTTTTGTGGTATCTCCTATATTCTCAATCAATGCTGAAAGAATAATAATAGCCATCAATGATATTAAAAGTTTAATTGGTGCAGCAGCCATCTCTTTTACCTTTGTTAATATACTGCCCATGACATCTTTAGGATTAAGTGACATTATACCCTTAGGGTCATCTAATTTTATATTGTTATCTTCAAAAAACTTTTTAACCTCTTCAGAATAAGTCTGCTCAAGCTGATTACCTCCACTTGCCTCAAGTGCCTCATCAATAACATCTGTTTCCTGTGGTTGTGCAAAAGCAGTAATGCTACATCCAAACAATGCTATTGAAATTATCGCTAATAATATGCTAAAAACTTTACACAATCCGTTTATCATTTTCTCGTCCCCTTATCATTCCTATATGATTGATGTCACTACGCTTATTAACTGTTCTAATAATGGTATTGCTAGAATTACTAAAGTAACTTTCCCTGATACTTCTACAACAGTTGCAAGTGCATTTTCATTGCAATCCTTACATATATCAAACCCTAGCTGTGTTACATAGCATATCCCTAATGATTTAATGATTACTTGTGAATAATTTTCACCCGTTCCTGTACGAGAAAACAAATCATTTATCATACTTATTATCGGTGAAAGATATATCACAAGGAATGCAAGTACAATTGTACAGGCAGCAATTGTAACAAATAAAGCTTGCTCTTTATTGTACTTCTCCAAAACCTTTCCTAAAATTGCTGCGACTATGCACAAAGCAATTATCATTATTATATTTTCTACCATAATCCAAATACACTTTTTACTGTATCGAAAAGATTGCCTATTTCCTGAATGATTATCATAAGTACAACTATAAGTCCCGCTAAAGTTGTCATCATTGCCTGTTCTTCTCTTTCAGCTCGCTTTAAAACTAAGCTTAAAACAGCGACTATTATGCCGACTCCAGCAATTTTAAATATCAAATCAATTTCCATTTTACACTCCTTTGTAATATACTAAAGATTTATTATACTTGTCTTTATATTACTAAGCATTTATTTATATAAGTAATATAGAAACAAAAACTCCTGATAGCACACCTAAACTTCTATAAAGCTTACCCTTGCTGGCATAATTTTCGCTTGCCTTTTCTATAAGCATATTAAACTTGTCCTTATATATGGTTAATGCTGATATTTGCCCCTCTATATCACTTGAGCCAAGAAAATTCCCTAGCGATATTAGCTGAGATTTTTCTTCACTTAGCAACTTGCCATCTTTCTTTACTGCATTCTCCCATGCAAAATGAAACGGAATTTCAGGAGTAATTTCTAATTTAGCTTTATGTAAAAATGTAAGCTCTCCATAGGATGAATTAGAAACTAACTCGTTGATTATTTCCGTTACTGTTAATGCTCTATATCTTATAAGTGTCGCAATTTCATCTAGCATCTTTCTTATTAACTCTAATCTTTTTATTCGTTCCTTCAGCGATGTTGACATACTCATTCCTGTGTAACCTGTTGCACATATTAACAACATTATACCTATTAGTTTAAGTATCATAATTACAGCTCTCCCCCCTCAGAAACAGCTTGTATTTCCTTTATCCTCCCTAATTCAGTTCCATTCCCAAGAATAACTACATAATCAAATGCTCCTAAATCCATCAACTTTTTAATATGCTTTCGTTTATTTATTTCATCTAATGTTCCAGCATGAGCTGTAGCAATTATTTTTACTCCTGAATTAATAGTTCCCATCAGTGCTTTTACATCCGACTTGCTACCAATTTCATCACATACAATTAATTCGGGGTTCATCACCCTAATAGCTGTTTCAATCCCCTCTGCTTTAGGGTAACCATCAAAAACATCACTTTTATAACCTATATCATTCTGTGGCTCGCCCCTATAAGACGCTGCAATTTCGCCTCTCTCATCAATTATTGATACTCTCCAACGCTCCGACATCAGTCTACATAAGTCTTTTATAAAGGTGGTTTTTCCACTACTAGGACTTCCTACAATTAATAATCCAATTGGTGCTTTAGCGAACAGGTTGTTAAATATACTTTCAGCACAGCCTATAACTTGTCCTGAAATACGAAAGTTTAAGCCATTTATATGTTTTACTGTTTCTATCCTTTGTTCCTTAACCACTGCCGTGCCGGCAATACCAACCCTGTTTCCACCATTAATTGTTATAAACCCCTGAGAAAGTTCTCTGCTAAAACTATGTATAGAGTATTCGCAAATAGCTTTAAAGCTATGCTCTATATCTGAATGATTTGCTTTTAATGCTAGATGCGAATAACTAGTTATGCCTCCGTTTTCAGTTAAAAATTTCTCTTGTCCAAAAGATACTATACAAACTGGTCTTCCTATTCTAAGTCGTATTTCATGAGCTTTTTGTTTTTCCTTTTCGCCCATTTTTATAAGTGCCTGTTTTATAACTGGTGAAAAATAATCTATTATTTTCTCAAAACTACTCACTACTTTCATTTTTTCTCCCTTATTCCCATTACTTTTTTTGTTTACTTAATTCTATGTGCATCAAGTTAACAATATTACTACTATCTAAAACAAAAAGAGACTTGTAAAATACAAGTCTATTTCTAAAATTATAAACAGATTTCAGCTGTTAGTGAATAGTTATTACAAATAAAAACATCCCACATAACACGTTAAAAAACGTAATTATGTGGGATGTTTGGTTGGGATAGATGGAATCGAACCATCGGAATGACGGAGTCAAAGTCCGTTGCCTTACCGCTTGGCTATATC
>CAZSZG010000021.1:19260-26676 GCA_964610805.1 uncultured Oscillospiraceae bacterium | reverse complement strand
AAAAGTCCTGTATCTGACGTTTTTACGCCAAATACAGGACTTACTTTTTTATTTACCGATTTCAAGGCACATTGTCATTGTGATGTCTTCCCACTGGTTTTCACGAAGATATCCGCCGTGAGCCTTGCGATAGGCTTTTGCCATCTCATAGGTTATCGTTAAATCCCATGAAATCGTGAATTTTTGACTAATCCCTATTTTTAATAGCAGCCTGTGCAGCAGCCAAACGAGCTATTGGCACTCTGAATGGTGAGCAAGAAACATAATTTAAGCCTACATTATGGCAGAACTCAACAGTTGATGGGTCGCCACCGTGTTCTCCACAAATACCAAGCTTAATATTAGGTCTTGTAGCTCTTCCAAGCTCAGCAGCCATCTTAACAAGCTTGCCTACGCCCTTTTGGTCAAGTCTAGCAAATGGGTCAGACTCATAGATACCCTTTTCGTAATAAGCTTCCAAGAACTTACCAGCGTCATCACGAGAGAATCCGAAAGTCATCTGTGTTAAATCGTTTGTACCGAATGAGAAGAACTCAGCCTCTGTAGCAATTTCATCAGCTGTCAAGCAAGCACGAGGAATCTCAATCATAGTACCAACTGTATACTTAAGGTCAACTCCAGCCTTAGCAATTTCTGCATCAGCAGCGCTTGTAACAACTTCCTTAACATACTGCAATTCCTTAATTTCGCCAACTAGAGGAATCATAATCTCTGGAACATTATTCCAATCTGGGTGAGCCTTAGCAACTACGATAGCAGCCTTAATTACCGCTCTTGTTTGCATAGCAGCAATTTCAGGGTAAGTTACAGCTAGACGACAACCACGATGTCCCATCATTGGGTTAAATTCATGCAATGAAGCGATAATATCCTTAATTTCTTTAACAGTCTTGCCCTGAGTTTTAGCAAGTGCTTCAATATCCTTTTCTTCTGTTGGAACGAATTCATGAAGTGGAGGGTCAAGGAATCTAATTGTAACAGGATTTCCCTGCATAGCCTCATAAAGAGCCTCAAAGTCACCTTGCTGCATTGGTTCTAGCTTAGCAAGAGCCTTTTCTCTTTGTTCAACAGTATCTGAACAAATCATCTCACGGATAGCTGCAATTCTTTCACCCTCAAAGAACATATGCTCTGTACGGCAAAGACCGATACCTTCAGCACCGAACTCAGCAGCCTGTAATGCATCCTGTGGAGTATCAGCATTTGTTCTGATTTTAAGTGTTCTGTATTGGTCAGCCCAGCCCATAAGTCTGCTGAATTCGCCACCGATTGTAGCCTCAACAGTTGGAATAGCCTCACCATATATAGCACCAGTAGAGCCATCAAGAGAGATATAGTCACCCTCATTATATGTCTTACCAGCAAGCTCAAACTTCTTGTTTGCTTCGTCCATCTTAATTTCGCCACAACCAGAAACGCAGCACGTACCCATACCACGAGCAACAACAGCAGCGTGAGATGTCATACCACCACGAACAGTTAGGATACCCTCTGAGTAATGCATACCCTCAATATCCTCTGGTGAAGTTTCAAGTCTAACAAGGATAACCTTTTCACCCTTTTGAGCCCATGCAGTTGCATCTTCAGCAGTAAATACTACCTTACCACAAGCTGCACCAGGAGAAGCTGCCAAAGCAGTTGCAAGTGGCTTAGCCTTTTTCAAAGCAGCAGTATCAAACTGTGGGTGAAGTAAAGCGTCAAGCTGCTTAGGATCGATCATCAAAACAGCATCCTTTTCGCTAATCATGCCTTCATCAACTAGGTCGCAAGCGATTTTCAATGCAGCAGCAGCAGTTCTCTTACCATTTCTTGTCTGAAGCATATAAAGCTTCTTATCTTCAATAGTGAACTCCATATCCTGCATATCACGGTAGTGCTTTTCAAGCTTATCGCAAATTGCTACAAATTCATTATAGCACTCAGGCAATTCATCATTTAAATGGTCAATAGTTTGAGGAGTTCTAACACCAGCAACAACGTCCTCGCCCTGTGCATTCATAAGGAACTCACCATATAACTTCTTCTCACCAGTTGATGGGTTTCTAGTAAACGCAACACCAGTACCTGAAGTATCGCCCATGTTACCAAACACCATTGCCTGTACGCTTACAGCAGTACCCCATGAACCAGGAATATCATTCATTCTTCTGTAATAGATAGCTCTTGGGTTATTCCATGAACGGAATACAGCCTTAACAGCACCCATTAACTGTTCCTTAGGGTCGCTTGGGAAATCTGAACCAATTTTTGCTTTATATTCAGCCTTGAATTGCTCAGCAAGAGTTTTCAAGTCATCAGCTGTTAATTCTGTATCAAGAGTGACGCCCTTTTCTTTCTTCATCTTGTCGATAAGCTCTTCAAAGAACTTCTTGCCCACTTCCATAACAACGTCAGAATACATCTGAATGAAACGACGGTATGAGTCATAAGCAAATCTAGGATTATTTGTTTTCTTAGCAAAAGCTTCAACAACAGTGTCATTCAAGCCAAGATTTAGGATTGTATCCATCATACCAGGCATTGAAGCTCTTGAACCTGAACGTACTGAAACTAAAAGAGGGTTTTCCAAATCGCCGAATTTCTTTCCAGTGATTTTTTCCATCTTTGTGATATAATCCATAATTTCATTTTGGATTGCATCATTAATCTTTTCACCATCTTCATAGTATTGAGTACAAGCTTCTGTTGAAATTATGAAACCTTGTGGAACTGGCAAACTAAGCTTAGTCATCTCTGCAAGGTTAGCTCCCTTACCACCGAGAAGTTCTCTCATTGTGCCATCGCCCTCTGAGAACAAGTAAACAAATTTTTTACTCACTTTTTATTACCTCCAAAAACTTTTCATATTCCCGCTGGACAGCAAAAAAAATTGCCCCATCGGATTTAAATACATTATAACATAAACATTCTTAAATTTCCATACATTTTCGAAAAAAATTATCTTATATTTCTTTGACTAGTCTTTATTAGCAATTATTCCTCACTTATGTTGAAATTATTCTACACTTTTAATAATTATAATTAAAAACTCACAAAGTCTTACAAAACTTGTGGTAATTCTGTATAATCGCATTCATAATAGGTTTTACCGACCATGAGTGTAAATTTATCCATAGGTTTTATAGCATATTATACAAAGTTACTTAATAATAAAACTTTTTTAATAAAATGACTTTAAAAAAGTTTGAATTATTGTTATAATGGTTAATGAGTATATGTAAAAATACATAATATCCACGAAGCTGTATCTATTTCAACAGCCTCGTGACTAATTGTGTTTATAAATATAAATTTACTTGAAGGAGTTTTTATAATGGATAATGCAGTTATACTGGCTGGTGGACAGGGCAAAAGAATGAAAGCTGATATGCCAAAACCTATGTTTAAGGTTCTTGGTGAGCCTATGCTCGAATGGGTTATTAAGGCTTGTACAGGTGCTAACTTGAACGAACTTTGCATAGTTAAGGGGTATATGTCTGAATTTATAGATGAATATTTGAACGGAAACTTTGAAACTGCTTTACAGGAAGAGCGTCTTGGCACAGGTCACGCTGTTATGCAGGCTATTCCATTTTTGCAGAAAAACATTAACGATAACACTCTTGTACTATGTGGTGACGCTCCTTTTATCGACAGTGAAACGATTGGAAAAGCTTTGGAGTTACATAAAAAGGAGGATAATTCCGTTACAGTTATCACTTCCGTTGTAGATAATCCAACAGGCTATGGTAGAGTTGTGAGAGGTGAAAACGGCATAACATCAATCGTTGAGGAAAAAGACGCTACTGGAGAGCAAAAGAAGATTACTGAAATTAATTCTGGTGCATACTGGTTTAAAACTGCTGATTTAATTTGTGCGTTGGGCGAAATTAAGCCTAATAATTCTCAAGGTGAATATTATTTAACTGACAGCGTTTTTATTGCACTGAACAAAGGCAAACGTGCGAATGCGTTTATTTCTGAAAATCCAAACGTTGTACTTGGTGCAAACGATAGAAAAGGCTTGCTTTTGCTAAATAATATTGCTAGAATGGACATTATTGAAAAGCATATGGAAAACGGTATTGAGTTCAACTGCACTGATGGAGTTACGATTGGTAGAGATGTAAAAATTGGGTTAGGCACAGAAATTATGCAAGGTACTATTATAAAAGGTAATACAGTAATTGGTGAAAACTGCGTAATAGGTGCTAACTGTCTAATTGAAAACTGTGAAATTGGGAATAATGTTACCTTGAATTATGTTCAAGCTTATGAATCAAAGCTTGATGATGGCGTTAAAATTGGACCTTTTGTGCATATTCGTCCTAATAGTGTTATCGGAAAAAATGTGAAGATAGGTGATTTTGTTGAGGTTAAGAACTCAACTATTGACGATAATACATCTGTTGCACATTTGACATATGTTGGGGATAGTGATGTTGGAAGTGGCGTTAATTTTGGCTGTGGTTGCGTGACTGTCAATTATGACGGTGTGAATAAGAGCCGTTGCACGATAGGTGATAATTGCTTTATTGGATGTAATACTAATCTTATTGCACCTGTTAAGTTGGGGATGGGGGTTTACACTGCTGCTGGCTCGACTATAACGAAAGATGTACCTGATTATGCGTTGGCGATTGAGAGGGGCGAATTGAGGGTAAAGGAAGGGTACAGCAAGCGTAAGCTTAAAGCCAAGCTAAAGTAGGCACTCATACGCCGTTAGGCTTTTGTTTTTGCTTTCGCTTTGGTTCTTAGTTGCTTTGGGCAAGCAAAGAAATGAACACCCACAACTAAATTTAACCATACGGAAATTAGATGGAGGGTAGTTAGGATAAAAAAGAACAACATTTCGCTAAAATAAACAAGTAGAAGTTTATTTAATGACATTAAGTCAAATAAGAACAAGATTTCACTAAGTCTAACAATTAAACTGTAATAAATAAGCGTTAAGGCAAACAAAAACCATAGCGAAAGCAACACAAAACGCCATGCGGCGTTAGAGCAAATAATATGAAACGGAGCAAACCCCTAAATGAATATCTTTAACCTATTCGATAAAATATCCTCCCCTCCTACCTCTACCGAACCCGTATCACATATAATCGTCGGTTTGGGCAATCCTGGCACTAAATACGAAAACACACGCCATAACTCTGGTTTTATGGCTCTCGATACCCTCGCTGACAAATACAACACCCCTATCAAAAAAATAAAGTTCAAATCCCTCGTCGGCGATACTACAATAAACGGTAAGCACTGTCTACTTATGAAACCCTCAACCTTTATGAATAATAGTGGTCAGGCTGTTGTTGAGGCGATGAATTTCTACAAAATCCCCATAGAAAACGTGCTTGTTATCTATGATGATATTACTATTGAACCATCATTGCTCCGTATACGACGAAAAGGAAGTGACGGTGGGCATAATGGGATAAAAAGTATTATTTTGCTAACGGGTGCTGATACATTTCCTCGCATTAAAATTGGTGTTGGGAAAAAGCCCCACCCTGATTACAACCTTGCTGATTGGGTGCTGTCGGAATTTAAAAAAGATGATATTCCACTAATAAAAAAAGCTTGTGATGAGGCGTGCAAATGCGTTGAATTGATAGTTAGCGACCAAATTGATAAGGCTATGAATGAATATAATTAATTTTCTTCATATATAGGAGGCATTTTTTTGCAGATATTTAAACAAATTATCAATGAGCTTTCAAGCTTTAAAGAGCTTAAAAATTGCCTTGATAACGGTATTTATCCGATTTCCGTAACTGGTGTTTCTCAAATTCATAAGGCACACCTTATCTATGCGTTGGAGAAAGATGGCACAACCCTTGTTGTTACAGATGATGAGGCTAATGCTAAAAAGCTATGTTATGATATAAATGAAATGGCTGGGCAAAGTCTTGCTTTTGCATTTCCATCAAAGGAATTTACCCTCACAAATGTTGAGGGCGTTTCTCGTGAATATGAAAATATCCGTCTTGCAACGCTGTCTAAAATTTGCACAGGCGAATGTAAGTTTTTGATTGCAAGTATAGAGGCAGTTTTGCAGTTGACAATACCTAAAAACGTGCTTATTGACAGTACAATAACTCTAAAGCAAGGTGAAGAAGTTCAAATTCATGAGTTGACAAGAAAGCTTGTTGAATGTGGGTATTCATTTAGTGAAACGGTTGAGGGAACATCTCAGTTTTCAGTTAGAGGTGCGATTGTTGACATCTTCCCTGTTCAGTCGGATTTTCCGTTTAGGCTTGAATTTTGGGGTGATGAGATAGACAGCATTTCAGCGTTTGATATTGAAAGCCAGCGACGTACCGATTCAAGTGAAAGCATACGAATTACTCCTGCTTTGGAAACAATTATTGACAGGGAAATACTTGCTGATAAGATTGAAAGTTTCGCAAAAGGCATAAGGAGCAAACGTGCAACGATTGTTAAGGAAAAGCTGAATTCTGACGCTAGTCGGTTGAGGGATAAGCTCACTCTTAATAATATTGACAAGTACATTCCCCTTGCGTATGATAAGCCTGCTACTGTTTTTGATTATATTAATGAAACGGTAATTTTCAATGAATATTCGAGCATTTCAGAAAAGGCAAAGTCCATTATTGCACAGAATAACGAGGATATTAAGATATTGCTTGAGGAGGGCGAGCTTTGCAAAGGTCTTGATGGCTATTATCTTGATACTACACAGTTTTTGAGTCTTGCTGAGAAATATCCTCAAGTTTATCTTGATACTTTTATGCACGGGAGTAATAGGGTTAGCTTTCAAAAACTAATTAATTTTGAGGCTTTGCAAACATCATCTTGGGGTGGTGAAATCCGTCAGCTTATTGAGGATTTGAATTCTTTTTGCAGTAGGGATTACAGGGTTATTCTCTTTGCAGGCAGTGAAAAAACTCTACCTATTCTTGCTAATGATTTGCGTGAAAGTGGTATCTCTTGCGATATTGCGAATGAAAATTCCGTTGCTGAAAATGGTAGAGTTCTGCTCATGGCTGGAAGTTTATCGGGTGGCTATGAGTATCCTGAAATAAAATCTGCGATGATTACTCATACAAAAGCTGTTCAGCAAAAGAAAAAGCTAAAAAAGCATAAAAAGGGTGAGGAAATACGATATTTATCCGATATTTCAGCTGGGGATTTAGTTGTTCATTCGCTATATGGAATTGGACGATTTGTTGGAATACGCAAGCTTGAAATGGAGGGCATTACCAAAGATTATATCACTATTCAATATGCTGGAACAGATAAGGTTTATGTTCCTGTTACACAGCTTGACATGGTTTCAAGATATATCGGTACAAGTGATGAAACTGGAGTTAAACTTCACAAGCTTTCTTCTGCTGAATGGCAGAAAACACGAAGTAATGTAAAAAATGCTGTAAAGGATATTGCTAAGGAGCTTATTGCACTTTATGCCAAAAG
>CAZSZG010000021.1:0-19160 GCA_964610805.1 uncultured Oscillospiraceae bacterium | reverse complement strand
CTGAAAAGTGGCAAGGTGGATATTGTAATCGGTACTCATAGGCTTGTGCAAAAGGATATTGAGTTCAAGTCGCTAGGGCTTGCTGTTATTGATGAGGAGCAACGTTTTGGTGTTGCTCATAAGGAAAAGTTCAAGGAATATTTTGCGGGTGTTGATGTGCTTACGCTATCGGCAACGCCAATTCCAAGAACGCTGAATATGGCAATGAGTGGCATTAGAGATATGTCGGTAATTGAAGAGCCTCCACAGGATAGATACCCTGTTCAAACCTATGTTGTTGAACATAATATGGGAGTTATTGTTCAGGCTATTTCAAAGGAACTAAAGCGTGGTGGACAGGTGTATTACATTCATAACCGTGTCGAAACTATCGCAAGATGTACTGCTCAGTTACAAGAACTACTTCCTGATGCAAGAATTGCTTACGCTCATGGGCAGATGCCTGAGGAGGCTATGTCTGAAATATGGCGACAGCTTGTTGACCATGAAATTGATGTTCTTGTATGCACAACGATTATTGAAACTGGTGTTGATGTTGCTAATGTTAACACGCTTATTATAGAAGATGCTGATAGATTTGGGCTTTCACAGCTATATCAGCTAAGAGGACGTGTGGGACGCTCTAACAGGCGAGCGTATGCATATTTTACATTCAGAAAAGGAAAGGTTCTCACAGAAGTTGCGTCAAAGCGACTTAATGCTATAAGGGAGTTTACACAGTTTGGAAGTGGCTTTAGAATTGCTATGCGTGACCTTGAAATTCGTGGTGCAGGCAATATTTTAAGTGGCAAACAGCATGGGCATATGGAGGCTGTTGGTTATGATATGTATCTGCGACTTCTTTCTGAGGCTATCGCTGAAGAAAAGGGTGAGCCAATGCAAAAGGCTGAGGACTGTATTGTTGATATTCAGATTGAGGCTCATATTCCTGAAAAGTATATCGAAAGCCTGTCACAAAGACTTGATGTTTACAGAAGAATTGCGTCAATTTCAACTAATGAGGATAGCATGGACTTTATTGATGAGCTGATTGACCGTTATG
The DNA here is from genome assembly GCA_964610805.1 of uncultured Oscillospiraceae bacterium. GTDB lineage: Bacteria > Bacillota > Clostridia > Oscillospirales > Ruminococcaceae > JAAYPV01. Next base: position 18,118 of record CAZSZG010000021.1, on the reverse strand, counting down.
GTGAGCCTCCAAAGGCTATACTTGGGCTTATTCAAACCTCACTGCTTAGGAATACTGCTGCAAGGCTTGGTATTAGTGAAATATCACAGGTGAAAAATCAGCTTATTTTCTATATTGAACATCCGTCAATGGAGCAATTATCTGAACTATCCAAAAACTTTAGAGGGCGAATTCTGTTCAACAGTTTTGACAAACCATATATTGCTGTCAATCTGAATAAAAATCAAAAGTCTATTGAGCTTATGAATGAAGTGCTGTCTACTATGAATATAGATTAAAAAAAGGTTAAAAAGCCATTATTTATTGCAAAGGTTTAAAAATTATGATATACTTGTTTATATCAAATTAGATTATATTTTTGGAGGTAATAAAATGGGAATAATTAAAGCAGTTGCTGGCTCGATTTCTGGTGGGTTGGCTGACCAGTGGCTTGAAGTCATTGAACCTGATGAGATGGGACCTACTACGATGATGGTACGAGGCGTAAAGGTTAAGACAAAACGCTCAAGTAATACGAAAAGCTATGATAATAATGTGTCAAACGGCTCTGTTATCCATGTTTATCCTAACCAAATGATGATTTTGCTTGACAACGGAAAAATCGTTGATTATTCGGCTGAAGAGGGCTATTATCAAGTTTATTTATCATCTGCACCATCAATGTTTAACGGGCAGATGGGCGACGCTATAAAGGAAACCTTTGGAAGAATTAAGTTTGGTGGTACGCCATCAACCTCACAACAGGTTTTTTACATAAACTTACAAGAAATTAGGGGCATTAAGTTCGGCACAAAAAACCCTATAAACTATTTCGATAATTTCTATAATGCTGAACTGTTTTTACGTTGTCATGGTAATTATTCTGTGAAAGTTACAGACCCGTTGAAATTCTTTACTGAGTCTGTTCCAAGAAATGCTGATAAGGTTGATATGAATTCAATTAATGAGCAGTACTTGTCCGAATATCTTACTGCTTTACAGGCTGCTATTAACCAAATGTCAGTTGATGGCGTGAGAATTTCTTCACTTCCCTCAAAGGGTATGGAGCTTTCAAAGTATATGGCATCTGTGCTTGATGAGGATTGGAAAGAACTTCGTGGACTTGAAGTTGTTTCAGTCGGCATATCCAGTATTAGCTATGATGAGGAAAGCAAACAGCTAATTAATATGCGTAATAAGGGTGCTATGCTTTCTGACCCTACCATTCGTGAGGGGTATGTTCAAGGCTCTGTTGCTCAAGGAATTGAGGCGGCAGGTTCAAATACTGCTGGTGCTGGGCAGGCATTTATGGGTATTGGCATGGGTATGAATGCTGGTGGTGGCTTTATGCAGTCAGCATCTGAAACTAACCGTATGCAAATGCAAAATCAGCAACAATATCAACAACAGCAACAAGCACCTCCTCCTGTTGCAAGTGGGTGGAATTGTTCTTGTGGTAAAAGCAATAATGCTGGTAAATTCTGTTCGGATTGTGGTAACCCAAAACCAGTAGCTCCTACAGGTTGGGATTGCTCATGTGGAAATAAAAATACAGGTAAATTCTGTTCACAATGTGGAAACCCTCAGCCATCATCATGGAAATGCTCATGTGGTAATGAGAACAGTGGAGGTTTCTGTTCAAGCTGTGGAAATAAGAAACCACTTTAGATAGAATTTGAGGTGTAATTAATGGAAGTTGTTCAATATAAATGTCCTAACTGTGGTGGTAATCTGGAATTTCAGGCTGACAATCAAGATTTTGGCTGTCAATATTGCCTGAGTGAGTTTACTGAAACTGAAATAAAAGATATATTTGATAAAAACGAAAGTATGAAACTTGACGAAAATGTTGAGGAAGTCAAACAGGTGCAACAGGATTTTGAGGAGCATACGAATCTTTATTCATGCCCGAACTGTGGTGCTGAAATTATGTCTGAGGACACAACATCAGCTACATTCTGCTACTATTGCCATAATCCTGTTATTCTTTCGGGCAGGCTTTCGGGCGATTATAAGCCAGATAAAATCGTCGCATTTAATGTTGATAAGGAAGAGGCAGAGAAACTGTTCAAGGACTGGTGTAAGAAAAAATGGTTCTTGCCTAATGAGTTTAAATCCAATCAACAGCTTGAAAAAATGTCTGGTGTTTATGTTCCGTTTTGGATTGCTGACTGCGATGTTAAGGCGAATGTGAATGCAGTGGGAAAAAAGATTCGCTCATGGACTTCAGGGCAATATAGATATACTGAAACAAAGGAATATGCTCTTGTAAGGCGTGCAGATATTGTTATGGAGGGGATTCCTGCCGATGGCTCAAGCAAGATTGATGATGAGCTTATGGAGGCAATTGAGCCTTTTGACTATAAGGCAATGAAAAACTTTTCTATGTCATTTTTAAGTGGATTTTTCGCTGATAAATATGATGTCGATAAGGCAGTTGTTTTCCCAAGAATTAAGAATAGGGCTGTTAACGGAAGTGACAGGCTTATTCGTTCAACTATGAAAGGCTATTCTAGCATTTCGGTTACAAATTCTGATATAAGTATCTTGAAAACTGATTGGAAATATATGCTTTTGCCTGTGTGGTTTATGTCTTTTAAATATAATGAGAAAGTCTATTCATTCGTTATTAATGGGCAAACTCGCAAGCTTGCTGGAATTCCTCCTCTAAGTATGCCAAAACTTCTAAAGTTCTGTGGTGCAATTTTAGGTGGACTCACCCTTATTTTAACACTAGGGGGGTATTTATTATCGTGAAAAAACTAAGAATAATTCTACCTCTTATCTTTATTATATTCACTCTCGCTATGCCATCTGCGTTCGCTAGTTATACTGATAGCATGGTTTTTGACTATGATGATAGTCTAACCGATAGCGAAGAGGCAACTGTAAATGATGCAATTGAAGAGGCTGCAAGCAAGTATGAAATGAATGTCTGCATTGTAATTACTGACGATATAGGTGGCAAATCAGCCATGAACTATGCTGATGACTTTTATGATGATTTATTCGGAATTGACACTGATGGAGTATTATTGCTAATCAATAATGATACAAAAACTGATTGGATTTCTACAAGTGGCTCTGCAATTAAAAAATATGATGATCACGACATACAACAAATGTTTGATAATATTACACCGAAACTAAAAAATGGCAATTATAAAGGGGCATCACTTGCTTTTGTTGATTCACTGGGAAATAATTATAAATGGCTTTCTGCAATAGGAATAAGTTTACTTATAAGTGCTGTTATAGCAATCATTGTTTGCTTATTCGTTGTTTCACGATATAAGCTACATAAATCAATCTCTGCTACAAATTATGTCTGTACCAATAAAACACAAATGCACGAAAGTAGAGATGACTTTATCCGTGAATATGTAACCAAAGTAAGAATTGAAACCAACAGTGGTGGCGGTGGTGGAGGAACATCAACGCATAGATCAAGCAGTGGCGGTACTCATGGTGGCGGTGGAAGAAGCCGTTAACATTAATGGTATCTCAACCCTGTTATTTAATAGCAATCAAAAAAGGTGGAAAACAAATTAATGTTTTCCACCTTTTATTATTATTTTTTAGTGATGGCAAGCGTCACAATCGCCTATTTCACCAACAATTGGTACAGGGTCAATCCCCTGTTTCGTATAGTAATCGGAAATAGCAGATTTAATAGCCTGTTCAGCCAACACTGAGCAATGTACCTTTACTGGTGGCAATCCGTCAAGTGCCTCAACAACTGCTTTATTTGTCAATTTCAAGGCATCATCAATAGATTTTCCAGTAATTAATTCAGTAGCTATTGAAGAAGTTGCAACAGCCGCTCCACAACCGAAAGTCTTGAATTTTACATCAGTAATAATGCCCTCTTTTACCTTAATGTACATTTTCATAATATCGCCACATTTAGCATTGCCAACCTCACCAACACCATCTGCATCTTCTATTTCTCCAACATTTCTTGGATTTGAAAAGTGGTTTAAAACTTTATCACTATATAACATAATTTACCTCCTTGTCTATTTCTCAGCCTTTATAATTTTCTCCCAAAGTGGTGACATATCACGAAGACGAGTCACAACTTTTGGTATAACTTCTAAAATATAATCTACATCTTCATCAGTTATTTCATCACTGATAGAAAGCCTTAGTGAGCCATGTGCAACTTCATGAGTTAGTCCAAGTGCAAGCATTACATGGGACGGGTCAAGCGAGCCAGATGTACAAGCAGAACCAGATGACGCACATATTCCATTCATATCAAGCATTAAAAGCAAGCTTTCGCCCTCAATCCCCTCAATAGAAATATTACAATTGCCACAAAGCCTTTTATCCCTATCGCCATTAAGCCTTGTATGAGGAAGAGTTAAAATTCCATCAATCAGCTTGTTACGCAGTTTAGTTACCTTTTCAACACGCTGTGGAATATCCTTAACAGCCTCTTCCATAGCAACCCCTAAACCAATTATCGATGGAATATTTTCAGTTCCACCACGCTTATTTCTCTCCTGAGCACCACCATGAATAAAGTTTGGCAAAACCAATCCTTTACGGATATATAAAGCACCAATCCCCTTAGGAGCGTGGATTTTATGTCCCGATAAGGCAAGTAGGTCAACACCCAATTCCTTAACATTAATCTCAACATTTCCGATAGCTTGTACAGCATCAGTGTGAAAAATTACGCCACGTTCACGGCAAATTTCAGCAATTTCTTTTATCGGCTGAATCGTACCAATCTCATTATTAGCAAACATAATCGACACAATTGCAGTATCGTCACGAATAGCATTCTTCAACTCATCAAGCCTAACAATGCCCTTTTCGTCAACTGATATATATGTTACCTCAAAGCCCTGTCTTTCAAGTGCCTCACAGGTATGAAGAACAGCGTGATGCTCAAAAACAGAAGTGATAATGTGCTTTTTACCCTTAGGAGCAAGCTTTTCGCAAACGCCCTTAATCGCCCAATTATCAGCCTCCGAGCCACAGCTTGTAAAGTAAATCTCATTTGGTTCACAAGATAATGCTTTAGCAACCTTTTCTCTTGAAATCTCCAAGTCACGCTTAGCGTTCCTACCCATTTCATAGATACTTGATGCATTTCCGTAATTCTCACTAAAATAAGGTAACATTGCATTCAAAACAGTGTCAGAAACCTTAGTTGTAGCGGCGTTATCTGCATAAATAAATCTTTTTTCCATAATCAAACCTTCTTTAACAATTGAATAGTTGTTTATATGTTCGTATGTCTATAATATGATTATATACTAGTTTACTAGAAATTGCAATAGTTTATTTAAAAAAATAAAACGTCCTATATTTCGCTATAAAAATTCATATAAATCAAGTGATTTTTTGTTTATTTTCACCTATTAAATGAATATTTATCCCTTTGAATAACAGCAAGTTCATCACAACGTTCATTTTCAGGATGCCCAGCATGACCTTTAACCCAATTAAACTCCACCTTATGCTTTTCAAGAAGTGGCAAAAGCTTTTCCCATAAATCAACATTTAACGCTGGTTTTTTATCGGATTTAATCCAACCTTTTTTCTTCCAGCCATAAACCCAGCCTTTAGTAACAGAGTCAACAATATATTTGCTATCCGTTGTTACAACAACCTCACAAGGCTCTTTTAATGCTGAAAGCCCCACAATTACGCCTGTAAGCTCCATTCGGTTGTTTGTGGTATTTGCCTCTCCACCCGAAAGCTCCTTGACGTTGCTGTTATATCTTAGAATAGCTCCATAGCCACCAGGACCTGGATTCCCACTACAAGCACCATCGGAAAAGATTTCAACTTTTTTAATAATATGTCACTCCTAAAACAAGTATATTGCAATTTTGTTGCAACAAATATTATAACCTATTTTTTAAGATAAATCAAATAAAATATGAAAAATAACTCTATTTGTTTTTGCGTTCGCTTTGGTTCTTGTTTTCTTTGTTGTCATTGAGTATGCTCTTGCTTGTTAAATATAGTAGTTCCTGTTTTCTTTGATGTCATTGAATATAGTTTGCTTGTTTATTTTAGTGAAATGTTGTTCTTGTCTAACTTGACTGCTCCCCATCTAAATTTAACCGTACGGAAAGTATATTAAGAGTAGTTAGGATAAAAAGGAACTATGCTTTGCTAAAATAAACAGTACAAATTATATTGAAAGACAACAACGCAAACAAGAACTATGGCGAAAGCAAAACCTCAAACCCATACTCCACAATCAACTTCTTTAACTCATCAACATACCTCTGTGCCTCCATGCTTAAAACTGCTTTTTTATTCATAATCCAGCCAACAAGCATATTCTCCTCCGATTTCAAAGGAACAGCCACAATATCACTCCCGTTTAAATCACTGCTCAAAACCCCCGAGCAAATCGTGTACCCATTAAGCCCTATTAGCAAATTAAACAACGTAGCACGGTCGCTCACATAAATGCTTTTCTTATGATAAACCGTGCTTAAAATCTCCTCTGAAAAGTAAAACGAATTAACCTCCCCTTGCTCAAACTGCAAGCATGGATAATCCTCCAAATCCTTTAACTCCACATACTCTTTTTTGGCAAGAGGATTAAACGCACTCACAAAAACATGAGGCTTTGCATTGAAAAGTGGATTAAAAGTCAGCTGATTTTCATTCAAAAACTTCATAATAACCTTTTCATTAAAGTCATTAGTATACAAAATTCCAATCTCACTTCTCATATTTTTGACATCTTCAATTATGTCATGAGTTCGTGTTTCACGCAATGTAAACTCATATTCTTCTGCATTACTGGTGCGTATAAGATTTACAAAAGCATTTACTGCAAAGGCATAATGCTGTGTTGAAACCGAACAAAGCTTGCGTGACGGCTTCTTGTGCTTATACCTCTGTTCAAGCAAATCTGCCTGTTCTATAATCTGCCGTGCATAGGATAAAAATTCCATACCGTCAGCAGAAAGTGAAATCCCCTTTGCTGAACGGTTGAATATTTCAATATTAACCTCATTTTCAAGCTCCTTTACTGCATTAGAAAGACTTGGCTGTGAGATAAAAAGTTGTTTCGCAGCCTCATTTATCGAGCCACATTCAACAATTTTCAAGACATATTTCAGCTGTTGGAGTGTCATAATATCCCTGCTTTCAGAATTATAGTTTTATGGTTTACGCATACCTATCAAAGCTATTATATCATAATTTTCACAATATTGAAATCCCCTTGTTCTTGACTAAATATTACACTTATACAAACAAAAGTGTAGATATAAGCATTGTAAAACGCTTTATATCCACACTTTAAAGTTATTAATTACACAACTAAATCTAGCTATTCTTCAGGATAACAGACTCCATCATATTAGCAACGTCTTCACAGGCATCACAGCATTTTTCCAGTCTGTTGAAAGTTTCAGACCAAACCATAATTTCAATTGGGTCTTTACAAGTAGTATGAAGATTACGAACAGCTTCAGTATAAAGCTTGTCCCCATCTTCCTCCAAGCGATTAATTTCAATAATGCTTGTTTTAACAGTAGTAGATTTTTTGAAGTTATGAAAATCCTGTAAAGCCTTTTTCAATGCGTCACAGCATTTAACAATTACATCAACAAATTTAATCGCTTCTGGGCGAATAGTTTGTATATTGAACATATAAAGACGCATTAAAACGTCCTCAATTGTATCAGTAACTTCATCAATTTCCTGTCCAATTCCAGTTATATCCTCACGTTCAATAGGTGTAATAAACTCTTTTACTAAAGCGTTCATCATTTCATGCTTACAAGTATCGCCACCATGTTCAATTTCATGCATTTCAATCATTTGGTCCTTTATTTGAGAAGGGTCATAATTTGTCATAACTCTCTGAAGTATTTGTGCCGATTCACAAGAAAACTCCACCATGCGAACGAAGGATTCAAAATAATCAAAGTTTCTATTCTTCTTATTTTTCATATTATTTTCTCCTATACTTTTTAGTTTTTATTAAAATATTTTCATAAATAAAATTGCCATTAAGAAACCAATAAGCCCGCATCCTGGAAATGTAAGTACCCAAGTAAGCACCATTTCTTTTACAACGCTCCAGTTTACATTGCTCACACGCTTAGCAACACCAACGCCCATGATAGCAGTTGTTTTTGTATGTGTAGTACTAACAGGAATTCCCGTTAATGATGAAACTAAAATACAGCCTGCACCAGCTAAATCAGCTGAAAACCCTTGATATTTTTCAAGCTTAACCATATCCATTCCGACGGATTTAATGATACGATAGCCACCAATTGAAGTTCCAAGTCCCATAACTAATGAGCATAAAATCATAAGCCAAACAGGAATTTCAAAGTTTCCTCCTCCAGCACCATTTCCTTGTGCTAGAAACATTCCAAGCATAAACACACCCATAAACTTCTGTCCGTCCTGTGCACCATGCATAAACGCCATAGCTGCACCGCCACCAATTTGTGCTGATTTAAAGAACTTATTAGTTTTACGTCTATCCTTATTCTTGCAAACAAGCTCCGTTAACTTAACTGTAGCCCAGCCAAGTCCTAATCCCAAAACAGTGGACAAGCCAAGACCGTATATAACCTTTATCCATTCTGAACCATTTATTCCGCTGAAGCCACCCTGTAAGGCAATTGCAGCTCCCGAAATTCCTGCAATCAAAGCATGGCTTTCACTCGTTGGAATTCCAAACGCCCAAGCTGCTGTTGCCCATATAACAATCGCAAGCAAAGCGGCACAAAGTGCTTTTATAGCATTTTCAGAATCTCCTCCGAAGTCGACCATATTATATATAGTGGCGGCAACTTTTGCATTAATCTTAGTCATAATAAATACTCCTAAGAAATTAAATACTGCCGCCATTAAAATTGCGGCACGAGGCCCAATCGCACGGGTTGATACACAAGTTGCTATCGCATTTGGTGCATCTGTCCAACCGTTTACTAAAATAACAGCTAATGTCAAGATGGCAGTCACCATCAACATCGGGTTAGAAATAACTTGGGAAAGAAACTCTGAAAATTCCATTGTCATATTATCATTCCTTTAAACCTTTTTTCATTATCAACAACACTATCACCGTTTTATTTAACATACAACTTACATTTTACCACAAGAATTATTCTATTGCAACAGGTTTTTAACAAAAATTTAATATTTATTTTTACAATGGTAATTGTATGTAAAATTATAGCATAACGTTTTATTAAACGTATACTTTTTATTGGATAATATCTAATTAAATGCTGTAAAAAATTTCTTTTTAAAAAATATGAAAAAGGGGTTGACATTTATAAATCAACGTGCTATAATAATGATGGTATTTTAGATGTTCGACTGATTACGCATATTTTTGATAATCATTGACTTACTTAAATGACTATCAGAAATGTGCGTTTTAGGTTTTACAATGAAATATAATAATAATGATGGAGGTATCTTTCATGAATAAAGGTACAGTAAAATGGTTTAACGCAGACAAGGGATTCGGTTTTATCTCAAACGACGACGGTAGCGATGATGTATTCGTACATTTCTCAGCAATCGTTTCAGATGGCTTTAAGTCTTTAAACGAAGGACAAAGAGTTACATTTGATACAGAAACAGATAGCAGAAACAGCAGCAAGATCAGAGCTGTCAATGTACAACTTGCTTAGTTCTGTATTTTAAAAAATCATTTAAAACGGCTATTCTTAACGATTAGCCGTTTTTTATATTATATAACTTAATTAAAATACTTGATAAATACTCGACGTACATCTGCTACTAAATGATGGAAAATTAAATAATATGTATAATTATGTTGTTTAAACTATAATTTTGCCTCCTTTTTTAGAATAGGATGCGAATTTTCGTTATTTTCATACAAATTGCCTATTACATTTTCTCGTGAAATATGTTATAATTACTATATAGCCTGTAGTGGACAATTATTTTCCCTCAACAATTGTCCAAAGCTACTATTAATATTTATGTGCATCTTGATGCCTGTTATCTATTAATTAAGCAATCGCAAAAGAAACTCCCCACCGATATTTGATGGGAATACGAAATGGGGAACAATCCTAAGGAGGCAATGTAAATATGTATGATATCAATGACTATGTTGTATATGGTAAGAACGGGGTATGTAAAATTATAGATATCCGTAAGGAAAAATTCGGTGGTGCTGAAGAACAAATGTATTGTGTCCTTGAGCCTGTACATTCAGGAAAGTCTACTATATACACGCCTGTTAATAGAAACTTAGATAAATTTAGGGAAGTCATGTCTTATGAAGAAGTACATGACTTGATACAAACTATGCCTGATAAAGAAACTATTTGGATTGAAGATTTCCAAGTTAGAAATGAACGTTATAACGAAATCTTAAAGGACGGAGATCCAAAATATCTTGTAAGGTTGATTAAGACTCTGCATTTTCACCATAAAGACCTTGCATCAAAGGGCAAGAAAATGCGTATGACAGATGACAAAATTATGCGTGAATCCGAAAAACTTTTATATGATGAACTTGCATATGTGCTTGAAATAGAGCCAGACGAGGTTCTTCCTTTTATAACGGGTGAATTGGAATTAGCTGATAAAACGGTAAATTCTACTGAATCTTAAAAAAACTTAATATATTCGATGAATTTATATTAGACTCCTGATTTTGTTCTTAGGGAGGAATTTTATAGACTGCTACGGAATAGAGATTTATTTCTCTGTTCCTATTTTTTTATCTAAAACATTATGTTTATGTGTAGCAATTTATATGTAAATATGATAGAATATATTATAATGAAAAATAAATTGAGGTTGCTATATTATGTTATTTGCTATTATTACTATTTCTATATTGTTGATTTTATTTGGAATTGCTATAATCAATGCCTTTAGGCTTAAAAAGGATTATGTTGATGGAAAGCCTTATGATATGGAAAAGGACGGTATTTCACCTGATAAACACGCTAAAAACTTATCAGAAATGATACAAATTCCCTCTGTTAGCGTTAGGGGAAGTACGGACTTGACATATATTTACAAGATGCATGAAAAACTAGAGGAGCTATATCCCCTTATTCACTCAAAGCTTGAAAAGGTGGATATTGATGGGGCATTGCTTTATAAATGGAAAGGCAAAAACCCTGATAGACTGCCGATTTTGCTAATGTCACATCATGATGTTGTTGAGGCAACTGGCGACTGGAAGTATCCTGCTTTTTCTGGGGAAATCGCCAAAGGGAAAATTTGGGGCAGAGGAACTATTGACACAAAGGGTGCGTTATGTGCCATACTTGAAAGCGTTGAATATCTGCTTTCAACAGACTTTATTCCGTCATGTGATGTCTATATTGCGTCTTCCTGTAACGAGGAAATAACGGGAGATGGTGCTGTTAAAACTGTTGATTACCTGTATAAAAAAGGAATAAGGCTTGACTTGGTAATGGACGAGGGTGGCTCTGTAATGGGGCATATGCTTGGTAGTGATACTCAAACTGCTATGGTTGGAATATTTGAAAAAGGTAGGGCAAATGTCAAGTTTATCGCCAATTCTCATGGTGGACACGCAAGTATTCCGTTCAGAAATAACCCTTTCGCAAGGCTTGCAAAGTTGATTAATAGGCTGGAAAATCGCCCACCATTCAAGCGAAAAATCACTGCTCCTGTCAAGCAAATGTACAAGGAAATGGTTCCATATATGCCGTTTAAATATCGGCTTGTTCTCGGTAATATTTGGTTGTTTGGTTGGATTTTACCTCTGATGATGTCGAAAATGGGAGGGCAAGCGAATGCTCTTGTTTCGACAACCTGTGTATTTACGCAAGCTGAGGGAAGTAACGGTGCAAACGTGATACCTGAGGAGGCAAGCGTTACTGCAAATATGCGTTTTATGATACACGAGCCACTTGAGCCATCGCTAAAAAAGGTGTTGAAGATTGCACAGAAAAATGATATTTGGATGGAAATGATTTCGGGGTATGATATTCCACCTGTTGCTGATATGGATACATATGCGTATCGACAGGTTATAGAGCAGATTAAGGGGACTTTTGGGGAAATACCTGTGATTCCGTATGTTATGCTTGCTGGAACTGATGCTAGGCATTATACGAAGATATGCGATTGCGTGTTGAGGTTTGTGCCGTTGACCATGACTGACGCACAGATGAAGTCAGCACATGCTGTGAATGAGAATTTAGATGTTGCGTCATTGGCGAGGGCAGTTAATTATTATGTAGATTTCATTCGTCAATATGATAATACTCAATCGCCGTTAGGCTAGTTTGTTGCTTTCGCTTCGGTTCTTGGTTGCTTTGTTGTCGTTGAATATGGTTTGTACTGTTTATTTTAGTGAAGTATGGTTCTTGTTTGCCATGATTTCTTTAAATATAATTTGTACTGTTTATTTTAGTGAAGTATGATTATTGTTTGCCATGATTTCTTTCAATATAATTTGTGCTGTTTATTTTAGTGAAGTATGGTTATTGTTTGCCTTGACTACTCTCAATCTACTTTCCGTAAGTTTAATTTAATTGGGGGTGTTCATTTCTTTGATTGCACAAAGAAACGAACACCTACAACTAGATTTAACAATACGGAAAGTATATTGAAAGAAGTTAAGGTAAATAAGAACAACAGTTCGCTAACTCCAACAATAAAAACTAAAATTTTGTGGTAAAAGGCAAACAAGAATCAAAGCGAAAGCAAAATAAACTCGCCATGCGGCGACTGAGCTACCCCTTGACATTTGCCTTGATATAGCATAAAATAAAGAATGACAATTCGTTAATTTTACTTTAAGGATGGGATATAATGCTTAAAAATACTGAAAAAACTATGGACAAGATAGTCGCTCTTTCTAAATCAAGAGGTTTTGTCTATGCTGGCTCTGAAATTTATGGTGGGCTTTCCAACTCTTGGGACTACGGTCCTCTCGGCGTTGAGTTCAAAAATAATGTTAAAAAAGCTTGGTGGAAAAAGTTCGTTCAAGAATGTCCTTATAACGTTGGCTTGGACAGTGCAATTCTCATGAACCCACAGGTTTGGGTTGCTTCTGGTCACGTTGGTGGCTTCTCCGATCCTCTTATGGACTGTAAAGAATGTAACACTCGTCACCGTGCTGATCAGCTTATCGAAACGCAGTCTGACGCTGTTCCAAACGGTTGGTCATTTGAGCAAATGAGCGAATTCATAGCTGAAAATAAAATTAAATGCCCTGATTGTGGCAAATGCAATTTTACAGATATTAGAACATTTAACCTAATGTTTAAAACTTTTCAAGGCATTACCGAAAGCTCGAAGAATGAAATTTTCCTACGCCCAGAAACTGCACAGGGCATATTTGTAAACTTTGTCAACATTCAACGTACTTCAAGAAAAAAAGTGCCTTTCGGCGTTGCTCAAGTGGGTAAAGCGTTCAGAAACGAAATAACTCCTGGTAATTTTGTTTTCAGAACAAGAGAATTTGAGCAGATGGAGTTAGAATTTTTCTGCAAGCCTGGCACAGACCTTGAATGGTTCTACTACTGGAAAGATTATTGCAAAAATTGGCTTTTGACACTTGGAATTAATGAGGAAAACTTGAAAATGCGTGACCATGACGCTGACGAATTATCGTTCTATTCTAAGGCTACAACTGACATAGAATTCATGTTCCCGTTCGGTTGGGGAGAGCTTTGGGGAATCGCTGACAGAACTGATTATGATTTGAAACAGCATATGGAGCATAGTGGAAAATCAATGGAATACTTTGACCCAGAGGACAATAGCAAGTACGTTCCTTACGTTGTTGAGCCATCACTTGGTGCTGATAGGGTTACGCTTGCGTTCCTTTGTGAAGCATATGATGAGGAAACACTTCCAGATGGCGATGTAAGAAAAGTTTTACATTTTCATCCAGCACTTGCACCAGTTAAGGCTTGTATTCTACCTCTCACAAAAAAGCTGAAAGAGCCTGCACTTGAGGTTTACACAATGCTTGCAAAGAAGTTTAATGTGGAATATGACGAAACAGGGGCAATCGGCAAGCGTTATCGCAGACAGGACGAAATCGGTACACCTTTCTGTATAACATATGACTTTGACACGTTGGAAAAGGACGGCTGTGTAACAGTTCGTGATAGAGATACAATGGCTCAGGAGCGTGTTAAGATTGAGGATTTGGTTAAGTATATCGAGGATAGGCTTGAGTTTTAGTTGATGTTTTTGTAGATGTTTTAAAAGGCATAGAGTGGTTTTCATTCTATGCCTTTTTTGATAATTTTGCGATTTGGAAATGTAAATATAATGTGATATTTAGAAAGGACAACTATGGAATATTTTCTTGAGATTCTTATACCAATGAGTGATTTTTATAAAACTGATATAACCGAAATATTGGTTGAGTGGGGTGGTGAAGTGTTTTCACAAGAACCACAAAAATATAAATTTAAATCAATGGTACTTCTGAAATCCGATGATGCAAGTACATATTATCAAAAAGAGTTAGGAGACAAGCTAAATCTTTCTGAATATATTGTACTTCATGTCGACTTTGAATGTCTTCAAAACTTAGAATCTATTGTGAATAATGTTAATGATGATTATGAGGATAAAATTAACAGTAATGAATTGATACAATTATTTTATCACCTTTATAAAAACTTGGATTCATTTTGCATAGTTAATAATATAGCAGACGAGCTTATAGACGATATTTATATTATTTCAAATGCTTGTGAGGCAATAAGTATCTTTCTTAATAGCATAAAATGGACAGTGCAAAGAAGTATTGCTATCATAAAAAAATAACAGAAACATTCTAATTAATATTATATCAAGTAAAGGTATAAATCCCCTCCCCCTCACTGATACTAAAAAAGACTTGACAAATTCCCGAAGTTGAGGTATGATAATTATACACCCCACTGGGGGTGTGGTGAGGAGTGGTTTTATGAATACAAGCCAAAAATTTACTGTAACGGGTATGACTTGTTCAGCCTGTTCTGCAAGCGTTGAAAAGGCTGTGAATAAGCTTGACGGAATTGGTGCTGTTAGCGTCAATCTGCTGACGAATAGCATGGCTGTTGAGTATGACAATGATATAATAGATAGTGGGAAAATAATTGACGTGGTTGTTGGTGCAGGCTATGGTGCATCTGTTTTTGTGAAAGGTTCTGACAAAACATCAGCTGAAAAGCCTGTAAACACTGCCGATGAGCAAATTAATGGCATGAAAACTCGGCTGATTATTTCTATTGCGTTTTTAATTCCATTGATGTATATTTCCATGCACCATATGTTTTTTGAGTGGTTTGGTCTGCCAGTTCCCTCTTTTATAAAATCTGCGTTTCATGGTGCTGAAAACGGAATTGCTTTCGCTTTTGCACAGTTTCTACTGCTAATTCCTATTGTTTATGTCAATCGCAAATATTTTCAGGTGGGATTTAAAACACTTGCTAAGCGTTCGCCAAATATGGATTCGCTGATAGCAATTGGCTCATCTGCTGCTATTTTATATGGAATATTTGCAATTTTCAGGATTGGTTATAGTCTTGGACACGGAAATATGGCAATTGCTGAACATTATTTGATGGATATATATTTTGAGTCGGCTGGAACTATTCTTACGCTGATTACACTTGGTAAATATCTTGAGGCTAGGTCGAAAGGTAAAACTTCTGACGCAATTTCTAAGCTAATGGATTTAGCACCGAAAACAACAATAGTTGTGCGTGATGGACAGGAGGTTGAAATTCCTGTTGAGGAGGTTGTTGTTGGCGACTTAATTCTGATAAGTCCTGGACAAAGTATTCCAGTTGATGGTGTTATTGTTGAGGGAAGTTCTGCCGTTGACCAATCAGCGTTAACAGGCGAGAGTATCCCTGTTGAAAAGGGCGTTGGCGATAAGGTTATTGCTGCTACTATAAACAAAAACGGATTTTTCAAGTTTAAGGCTGAAAAGGTTGGAGATGACACAACGCTTGCAAAAATTATTGAACTTGTTGAGAATGCTAGTTCGTCTAAAGCACCAATCGCAAAGCTTGCCGATAAAATTAGTGGAGTGTTCGTGCCTGTTGTTATTGTTATCGCCATTGTTTCAGCGATTACTTGGCTGATTTTGGGACATTCATTTGAATTTTCTCTTTCTATCGGTATCGCTGTTCTGGTAATTTCTTGCCCTTGTGCGTTAGGACTTGCTACACCTGTTGCGATAATGGTTGGAACTGGTAAAGGTGCATCGAATGGGATACTGATTAAGTCTGCAGAGGCTTTGGAGGTTGCACATAGCATTAATACCGTTGTGCTTGATAAAACTGGAACTATTACTGAGGGCAAGCCAAAAATCACTGATATAGTCACAACGGAGGGCATAACTGAACAGCATTTGCTTGAAATTGCTACCTCAATAGAAAAGCCATCCGAACATCCTCTTGCTGACGCAATTGTTGAGAGGGCGAATGAAATGAACATTAAGCCAAAGGAAGTTAGCGACTTTAACGCTATTTCTGGGCGTGGAATTGTTGCTACAATTGATGGAAAGAAGTATGTTGCTGGAAATATTGCTCTTATGAATGAGCATAAAATTGATGTAGGAACGCTTGAAAAAGCCTCTGAAAGCTTTGCTGAAAACGGAAAAACTCCTCTTTATTTTGCTGAAGATACAAGGCTACTTGGAGTTATCGCCGTTGCTGACGTTGTAAAACCAACAAGCCATGACGCAATTGAGCAGTTTAAAGCTATGGGAATTGACGTTGTAATGCTAACAGGCGACAACAAAAGGACTGCTGAGGCAATCAGAAAGCAACTGAATATTGATAGAGTTGTTGCAGAAGTTATGCCACAGGATAAAGAAAAGGAAATCCGTCGAATTCAGGAGGAAGGCAAAAAGGTCGCTATGGTCGGTGATGGAATTAACGACGCTCCTGCACTTGTAAGAGCAGATGTGGGCATTGCAATCGGTGCTGGAACAGATATTGCCATTGAATCTGCTGATATAGTGCTGATGAAAAGTGACTTGCTTGACGCTGTGACGGCAATTCAACTAAGTAAAGCGACAATCCGAAACATTAAGCAAAATCTATTCTGGGCATTTTTCTATAACACAATCGGTATTCCTCTTGCTGCTGGCGTGTTTTATTCGTTGCTTGGTTGGAAACTTAACCCAATGTTTGCAGCAGCAGCTATGAGTTTGAGTTCAGTTTTCGTTGTAACAAATGCATTAAGACTAAGATTTTTCAAGCCATACCGTGTTGCAAAGCAGTAAATTATGTTTTAATTGATGAATAAAGGAGATTAGGTTATGAAAAAAGTAATTGCAATTAATGGAATGTCATGCAGTCATTGTCAGGCAAAGGTCGAAAAAGCTCTTGCAAGCCTTGACGGTGTTAGTGCAAAGGTTGACTTAAAGAAAAAACAGGCGATAGTTGACTTTAGCAGTGATATAAGCGACGAAATGCTTAAAGAAACCATAACAGAAGTCGGCTATGAGGTCGTTTCTATTACAGAGAAAAAGGGATTGTTCGGCAAGTAAAATTGCTGAACATTTCCCAGAAAATATATTGGAGGATTGAAAATGCAGGCAGATAATGTCAAGGTGACTCGCCTTTTGAAAACGGCAAGAGGGCAAATTGATGGCATACTTAAAATGATTGAAGATGAAAGATATTGTATAGATATATCCAACCAAATCATGGCTACACAGGCAATCCTTAGGAGCGTAAATCGTGAGGTACTCAATGCACATTTGGAATGCTGTGTGGAGGAGGCGTTTGAAAAGGGTGATGCTCATGAGAAAATACAGGAAATCATGGGTGTGATAGACAAGCTTTCAAAGTAAATTTTGCTGTCGAAATTTTATCATAGGGTGGTGGTGCTTGTAAAAAATGAAAACAATAATTAAATATAAGAAACCAATATTATACTTCTGCATAATTTTTATAATTTTAATGGTTACAAGAATAGGTTGTATATTTAGGTTTTTAACTGGTGTTCCCTGTCCAGCTTGTGGAATGACAAGGGCTTATTTATCGTTGTTCAGACTTGACTTTAAATCTGCATTCTACTACCACCCATTATTTATACTTTTGCCTCCGTTGATATTGTTAGTTTTATATGGTGATGAGCCAAATTCAAGAATAAAAAGTAAGTTCAGCCTTATTATGTTAATATTTCTAGCAAT
>CAZSZG010000020.1:7378-26870 GCA_964610805.1 uncultured Oscillospiraceae bacterium | reverse complement strand
GTTACAACAGGTGCTTGCGTTACAACAGGTGCTTGCGTTTCTACAGGAGTCACTGGTAACTGTTGTCCATCATCTACTGCACTTGTTGCATCATTTTCTTCAACTTCATTATTATCTGAATCACTTTTCTTAGTTTCCTTTGGCATTGAGGTTTCAGTATCCTCAACTGTTGTTAATCCTGTATTCGTAGTTTCATCCATTTCTTCAACTAATTCAGAACTTTTTAATGATAATTCACGTCCACTATCATTTATTTCTGCTAGATACTTCAACGCACAATCTGGCAAGTTGCTTATATCAATATCATTATTTTTATATTCGTACTTTGCATCACTGTTTTCGCCAACTACCTGAGCAGACTTGCCCTTTTCAACAAACACAGTGCTATTTTCCTTGCCGTTAATATTAACTTCAACCTTACCCTCATACACTTGTAGGTTAGTTACATAGCTACCACTTGCACCCTTAGAAACTTCTATACGGAAAACAGTTCCTCTTACCGACATAGTTGAGTTTGGAGTATTGATTTCAAAGCTAGAGTTAGCATCCAACTTATTTTGTATTTCTGTAATTAATGCTCCTGAAATTAAATTAATCTTAAACTTTCCATCATTTTCTTGTCCAATAGATTCGATGGAAATTTTACTATTAGGTTCAATCAAAGCATATTTATCATCATCAAGTTGTAGTTTAGCATTTGAATCTTCTGAAACCGTGATGACATCTCCAACAAGTAAATTCATATTTTCGTATGTATCGACTTTTTCCTTATTCTTTCTTTCAATTACTACTTCACCATTAATTTCAAATATTTTAATATTTTCATAAGTATCAGCGTTACTAATAAAATATAAAACCATCACCAACATAGACACTAATAGAACAGGAATGCTGATAAAAACAATCCATCTTACTTTTGTATTTTTCATTCGTCTCACCTCAACAATTATTTGCAATACATAATAACTCATAAACCGTAATTTTATTCCATTAAAATAGATAATACCTTTAACTTATTATAAACCATATTTGTAAATTAGTAAACACTTTTTTATGAATAAATTAGTAAATCTTTTTGGAGGTTACACTCTAATTTTTATTGACTTTTGCCTAAAAAGTTGTTACTCTATAAATACTGACTAATTTCTAGGAGCTGTTTTTATGCCAAAACATAAGATAAGAACGATTTTAAGAGCAATTTTAATACTTGGAATTATATGCATTATATATTTTATTAGCTATTTTGAAGCTTTTAAGCTTGCTGACAATATGGTTACAGATATCTTATATCAACGTCCTAGTCAAATAAATAATCAGATTAAAATAATCGCAATTGATGAAAAAACCTTATCGGAATATGGAAACATTACCTCTTGGTCAAGACAGAAATATGCTGACTTACTGAATACAATAAATGAAAGTGACGAGGTTAAACCGAATATAATTGCCTTTGATATAATCTATTCTGCCGATAGCGACAAGGAGGGAGATTTAAGTTTTGCAGAAGAGTGCGAAAAAGGTGATAATGTGATTGTAGCTTCAAACATTATTTTTAAGGAGGCACTCAAGTATGATGAAAACAACAAAATGTATAAGGATTTGCTCAATATTGAAAGTGTGGAATATCCTTTTTCTGAATTGAATTCCGTTGCAAAAAGTGGATTTACAAATGCGTTACAGGACGATGATAACTATATTCGCCATTCCTTTGTATCGCTAGATTATGATAACTCAACAATGTACAGCTTTCCTTTTCTTATATATAAGACCCATTTGGAAAGTAATAACAAGGAGGTAAACTATCCTAAAACGGATAAATTTAATCGTTTTGGGTTTTCATATTCTGCAACACCACAAAGCAGATATGAGGTTTTTTCATTAGTTGATGTGCTAGACGGCAAATATTCTCCCTCCACATTTGATGATTGCATCGTTCTTGTTGGTGCATATGCATCTGGTATGCAGGACGCCTATCTTGTGCCAATTGCTCAAAATTCACAAATGTTTGGAGTGGAAATACACGCAAATATTGTTGACTCACTGCTGAAAGAAACAACAACTACTCCAGTTGATTTAAAAGTTATTGCAATATTATACATTATAATAGCTATTGCTTATTTTATAATAATCAGCAAAATAAAGATAGTTCCAACGTTAATTCTACTTATTTCTAGTATAGTATTACATATAATTCTAAGTGTGCTATTATTCAACATGGGCTTGTTTGTGGGCGTAATTACACTTCCTATAATATTAACTGTTTTGTTCTTGTATAATCTAATTTATAAATATATTATCGAAACGATACAGAAGAAGAAAATTATTAATGCTTTTAAAAGGTATATTGAGCCACAGGTTGTTGAGGATTTGGTGTCGAGTGGAAACTTTGAAATTAAGCTTAATGGAGAATTAAGGGATATAGCGGCTGTTTTCGTTGATATAAGAAATTTTACTGCAATATCTGAAAAGCTAGAGCCAGAGGAGGTAGTTAAGCTGTTGAATGAGTATTTATGCCTTATCACTGATTCTATATTCAAAAACAAGGGGACACTTGATAAGTTCATAGGGGACTCGGCTATGGCTATTTTTAATGCTCCGTTTGATTTAGAGGATTATGAATATAAAGCTGTTTGCACTGCTTGTGATATTATTGAGAATTCAAAAAAGCTTGAAGAAAAGCTAAATAAAGATTATGGTGTATCTGTTAAATGTGGAATTGGTATACATTGTGGGAATGCGGTAATAGGAAATATTGGTTCTGATACAAGAATAGACTATACTGCGATAGGTGACACAGTAAATATCGCTTCAAGGCTGGAATCCCATGCAACAGAAGACCAAATACTTATTAGTGATACTGTTTATGAAAAGGTTAAGGATAAGGTTGATGTAACTCCACTCGGACTTGTAAAGCTTAAAGGTAAATCTAGTGAAATTATGATTTATCAAGTAAACTACATTTTATAACTTATTATTTATGTTGAATATTAAAGAGTTGTAATTTGTTTGAGTAAAAGCATTATGTTGCTTGACAATAGCTGTGTAATGGTGATATAATTATATATGATAATTTTAATTTAGGAAGTGAATGATATGATACATAATAAGATTGATACTCCGTTGAAAGAAAGTAACGGTACTGAAAAAGTGGACAATAGTGATAAAGTTAACAAAAGGAAGAAACCAAAATTACTAGTTATGCTAAACACATTTTTATGTTTTATAATAATATTAATAGCCTCATCAGCGTTAATTTTAAACATGTGTGGTCGTGAAATGCTTGTTGAACAAACTGTTGAAAAGTCCGTAGAGCAAATTGATGAAAAGGATTTATCGAATTTTATACATAGCTACATTACTGATTCTAGAATTGGTGAAGATAATATTGAAAATATTATTTCTGAAACAGATGTCATGGAATTTATTAGAGATAACATAGGGAATTATAGCAATTATTTGCTTGATGGTGAGGAGCTAAAACCTTTAACAGCCGATGCTGTAATTGAATATATTGAAGAAAACAAAGAATTAATTCGCAAAGAAACAGGGCTAAAATATGTGGAGGCTGATAAGGAAGAGCTTAGAAAAGAAATTGAAAAGCCATTAGGAGATTTTAATTCAAAGCTTGAAGGTAATATTGGAGTAATTAGTTCTACTTTTTCATTGCCATTTATGATATTAATGATAGTTGTGTTAGTGCTAGTTTTTGCACAATGGTGCTTTATATATGTTAAAAACTCAGTTTCAATAATTCGTTTGTTTAAGCTATACGGTATCGCATTACTTATTCCATCGTTTATATTTAGCATTGTAGCGTTGTTCTTGAATCCAATTTTAAAGACTGCGTTGCCTGATAAGTATTCATTTATTACTACTGTTACAGGTGATATAAGAAAAACAATTTTATTAAATGTTGGAATACTTGTAATAATTTCTTTAGCTATGATTATTATTTCAATAACTATGTCAAAGATTTCAGGAGCAATTAAAGGTAGAAAATTAGCTAAAGCCCAAACTGTTGCATCTGCCTCTGGGGTAATTGAGAGCAATAATACACAAGCTTATGAAAATGCAAATACTGCTGAAACAGCAAACTACCAAGCTGTTCAAAGCGTAGAGCAAGTTAGTGATGTTGCTCAAGGTGTAGATATTGATTTAGAATCAGTGGAAAACAGTGATAAAAAGTTTAAATTCTGTACTGAATGTGGTAACAATCTAAAAGAAAATGCCGTTTTCTGTGCGAAATGCGGTAAGAAGATGAATTAAATATTAATGTAAATATAAATACTATAAGACTGCATCCTTTTACTTTTAAATAGTGGATGCAGTTTTCTGCTTTTATGTAATCAAAATAATAATCGGAGGGGAGAAAAGTGTGGCTAAGTACATGAGTCGCAAAAAAAAGCGAGAAAAAATGAGGAAAATCCAAATTATTATTGCAATAGTTTTAGCGTCAATTTTAATTTTATCCGTTATTTATTTCTTGATTATCAGAAAAGCTCCATCGGATGATGTTAATAGTAGCAATTTACTTGTTGAGCCTGTTAATGTAGGGAAAAGTGAAACCTCAACAACTGAATTGATTGAAACTGAAACTGAAACTGAAACAGAAGTTGAAACAACTATTCCAGTGGTTGAAAGTACGGTTACTTCTGCAACTCAACCAGTGACTGAAGCACCAGTTGAAACTATAAATGAAAATCCTGTTGAACCTACTTATATAAATGGTGTGCTAATTGTAAATAAGTCATACAAACTACCACAGGATTATAATCCAGGAAGCCTTGATGAAACCGTTGTTAATTCCTTTTATCAAATGCAGGAGGAGGTAAAAGCAGAGGGCTTGAGTATTTGGATTGCGTCAGGATTTCGCTCATATGAGGACCAAGACAGAATTTATAATAGATATGTTGCTAGGGAGGGGCAGGCTGCTGCCGACACTTTTTCAGCAAGAGCTGGATTTTCAGAGCATCAAACGGGTTTAGCGTTTGACTTGAATTCAATTGATGATTCTTTTGCTGATACGGCAGAGGGTGCATGGGTTGCAGATAATGCACATAGATATGGCTTTATTATTCGCTATCCAAAGGGTAAGGAAAGCATAACAGGATATAAATATGAGCCGTGGCATCTTAGATATGTTGGAATTGAGTTTGCAACAGAGTTATATAATTCAGGTTTAACTTTGGAAGAGTATTTTAATATTATGTCAGTTTACAAATCAAATTAGCATTAAAAACACTAAATATTCTCTATTTTTTATAACATAAAATTATTCTATTGCATATAATGTATAGATGAATAATTAAAGAGATGGAGGAGATGTTGATGGTAAAATTCAAACCTTTTTCAGGTATAGTAACTAAAATAAGTAGCTTTTTCACAGGAGATGCCGAACTTGAGGGTTGCATGAAGCTAATGGAGGTTAAAAATAGGAATGGGGAAATTGTTAACTTCGTAATATCCCCAGCTACATATTTTGTTAACAGCGTAGTTGTTGAAGTTGGAGATGGTGTGACTGGTTTTTATGATGCGAATGCTGCTACACCATTGATTTACCCACCGCAGTTCAGAGCAATCGTTATGGCGAAGAATTCGAGAAATTATAATGTCAAGGTTGATTATTTTAATGAGCTATTAGAAAGTAGCGATGGAACGTTGAGGTTGAACATAGCTAGAAGTACAAAACTAACTATGGTAAACGCTCAAAACTTTACAGGACGAATTACAGACCGAAACCTAATAGTTTTATACGGGCCAACGACAAGGAGTATTCCAGCACAGACAACACCGTATAAAATTATAGTTTTATGTAATATGTAGATTAAATATAAAAAATAGGAGTGTTCATATGAACGCTCCTATTTTTTATTTATACTATATTTACGGGTTATTTTTTTATTTCAGGCTTTGTATACTACCGTAATTAGAGAGAACTTGCCTTAAATAATACTTAATAATACGCCCGCAGCAACTGCTGAACCGATAACACCAGCAACATTAGGTCCCATAGCGTGCATTAACAAGAAGTTGGTTGGATCAGTTTGTGCACCGACTTTTTGCGATACTCTTGCAGCCATAGGAACAGCCGAAACACCAGCAGAACCGATAAGTGGATTAACCTTTCCACCAGTAGCCTTGCACATAATCTTACCACCAAGCAGACCACATGCAGTTCCAAGTGAAAATGCAACAACGCCAAGAAGAATAATCTTTGCAAAGTTAGGGTTTAAGATATTATCAGCTTTAGTTGTAGCACCAACGGAAATACCCAAGAAAATTGTAACAATATTCATAAGCTCGTTCTGTGCAGTTTTAACAAGTCTATCGCAAACTCCACTTTCTTTTAAAAGGTTGCCGAACATAAGCATACCTACCAAAGGAGCAGCAGATGGAACAAGAAGTGCAATGATAAGAGTTACAGCGATTGGGAAAATGACTTTTTCAGTTTTTGAAACAGGTCTTAGCTGTTCCATCACAATTGCACGTTCTTTTTTTGTTGTCATAGCTTTCATAATAGGTGGTTGTATAATTGGTACTAAAGCCATATAAGTATAAGCAGCAAGTGCGATAGTACCAGTTGTAACAGAGCCACCACCTGTTAAAAGCTTACTTGAAACATAAATAGCAGTTGGACCATCAGCACCACCAATAATTGCAATAGAACCCGCTTGAGCAGCGCTGAATCCTAATAATGCAGCTCCTGCGAATGTAAAGAATATACCACCCTGAGCTGCTGCACCAAGTAAAAAGCTTTTTGGATTGGAAATAAGAGGACCAAAGTCCGTCATACAACCAATACCAAGAAAAATCAAAGGTGGATAAATCTGAAGTTTGACTCCGAGATAGAGTATATCAAGCAGTCCGCCCTCTTTCAGCACTGCACCAATACTAAATACTTCAGAATTAAAAAGCTCTGGATTATACATTCCAGCGTGTGGGAGGTTGGTTAGAAACATACCAAATGCAATAGGTAATAATAGTAACGGTTCAAAGCCCTTTACTATTGCAAGGTACATAAAAACAAATGATATTAAAATCATAACTATGGACTTCCAATCCATAGAATATAAGCCACTTTCGAGCCAAAGGTCTTTTAGTGTTTCCACGAAAATATTCAAAACTTCACTCATAAGAAAACCCTTTCAGAAAAATTATATTGAAATTATTAAAAATAGCGTTTAAAACGGAGTTGTATTTTCACGCAATCCAGCCATTGACCAAGCAGGTTTTGCTGAAGAATAGCTTTTTGATGGCTTAATTGATTTAACCTTATAAGTTTTACCATCGCTTAAGCTTAGTGACGCAATTACAGCAGAAATTACGGCAACTACTTCGTCTTCATCAGAGTTTATCTGTGGCAATGAAGCTTGCTGAACATTACTTGAGGCTATGTTCTTAGTTGGTGAAACAACTTTCTCCACGTCTGATATTCTTTTACTGAATAATTTACCTTGAATTGAAAAATAAACAATTAATAGAACAAGTGCTAGAAATACAACTGCCAAGCCTGTAAGAACAACTCCACCGACAAAGGTAGGATCCATATTAATCTCCCCATTTCTTTCTTGATATTTGATAATACATAACATAATTATATACTATTATAAGCTTTTTTGCAATACATATTTTAAAATATGATTAAAATCTTATAAAAAAAATAATAAATGTTTGGTAAACTTAAATTAAAATGCTTAGAATTCGGATTAATAAATTGATAAAAGGGTAAAATTAAAGGTTTTTTAATAAATTCCCTTACTTTTGTATATTGTTTTTTTTTGAGATTTGTGATAAACTATAAGTATACTAAATAAATATAGTAGTAACGATTAATTGAAAAGGGGGAATATTATGTTTGAACTGATTTTATGGGGAATTGTTTTTGCTGTTTTGGTTATAGCTGAATTGTCAACTGCACAAATGGTTTCTATTTGGTTTGCTGTCGGAGCGTTGGGTGCGTTCATTGCGGCATTATTTTCTTTGCCATTAATAGGACAGTTTGCGATTTTCACAGCTTTATCAATACTATTGTTGATTTTTACACGTCCGATTTTCAAAAAGACAATAAAAGACTTTACTCCAACAAATTCAGAGCTTGATATCGGAAAGACTGCTGTTATTATTGAGGGTGTGGATAACAAAAGAGGCACAGGCAGAGCGACACTAAATGGCGTGGATTGGATTGCGGTATCAAAGAATAACGAACCAATTCCCGAAGGCTCAATAGTAATTGTTGAGGATATTCAAGGCTCTAAGCTTTTAGTAAGCATTAAATAATTAAATTTTAGGAGGCATTACAAACATGGATGATCAAATTATTATTCTGTTAGCAATTATAGTTTTCCTTGTTCTAGTTGTAGTTTCAAGGATTAAAATTGTTCCACAGGCAAGGGTTTATGTTGTTGAGCGTCTAGGAACGTTCTACAAAGTATGGAATACTGGACCGCATATTCTGATTCCATTCCTTGACAGAATTGCTAATCGAGTTTCGATTAAGGAACATGTTGCTGATTTTAAGCCACAACCTGTTATCACAAAGGATAACGTAACTATGCAGATTGATACTGTTGTATTCTTTCAGGTAACTGATGCAAAGCTATATACATATGGTGTTGAACGCCCATTAGCTGCTATTGAGAATTTATCGGCAACAACTTTGCGTAATATCATAGGTGATATGGAACTTGATGCAACATTGACATCTCGTGATGTAATAAACACAAAAATCACTGCTATTCTTGACCAAGCAACTGACCGTTGGGGAATTAAGGTTAACCGAGTTGAGTTGAAAAATATTCTTCCACCAAGAGAAATTCAGGATGCGATGGAAAGACAGATGAAGGCTGAACGTGAGCGTCGTGAGAAAATCATTCAAGCTGAGGGTGAGAAGAGATCTCAGGTACTTGTTGCTGAAGGTGAAAAGGAGTCGAAAATTCTTCGTGCTGAGGCTGATAGACAGTCCGAAATTCTTCGTGCTGAGGCTGCAAATCAAGCGTTGATTTTACACGCTAACGCTGTAAAGGAACAGAAAGTTCTTGAGGCTACTGGTGAGGCACAGGCTATTGAATTAATTCAACAGGCATTAGCTGATAGTATAGTTAAGCTTAATAACGCAGCACCATCTAGCAATGTAATTGCATTGAAATCGCTTGAAGCATTCGCTAAGGCGGCTGATGGAAAGGCTACAAAGATTATTATTCCAAGTGAAATTCAAGGTATTGCAGGGCTTGCTTCAGGCTTAAAAGAAATTATTTCATCTGAAGTTAAAAACTAATTTATAATAAAAAATAAATCCAACACTATTTTGTGTTCGATTTAGCTTACACCCCCCTTGTTTCAATATAATGAAACAAGGGGGTGTTTTTTATAGATTGAGAGTCTGATTGAAAAATCAGGCTCTTTTTGTGCATAATAGATAAAAAGGTTAAAAAAATTCTCTATTTTTTATAAGATGCTTTGTGTTAATCAGCCTTGATTTTTTTAACAGGGTGTAGTATAATAACAATTACAGTGGTGAAAAGTGGTGAGCAGTACCTTAAAAATGATGTAAAGTGGTTAAATTAACTCACTAATCCCAAAAGAAAGGCGGTGTAGGAATGGCTAATGACGCTCTAATAGGCACATATTATCATAATATTGATGTAAAAGGCAGAATGAATTTTCCTACAAAGCTAAGAGAAACTTTGGGGGTTAGCTTTTTTATCACTAAGGGATTGGACAACTGTTTGACAGTTTACTCAAAACAATCATGGGAAGCTTTAATGCAAAAGGTGTCAGAATTACCGATATCAAAAGGTAGAAATGTCAGTAGATTTCTATGTTCGGGAGCAACTGAGGTTGTGTCGGACAAGCAGGGAAGAATTCTAATCCCTCAACCACTTAGGGATTTTGCAGGGTTGGATAAGGATATTGTCGTAATTGGTGCGTTTGATAGAGCTGAGATTTGGGATAGAGAAAATTGGGATAAGCAGAATACAGAATTCGCTCAGGAATCGCTTGAGTCAGTTATGGACGATTTAGGATTTTAAGGAGTGATAATATGGAATTTTCTCATGTTTCTGTACTGCTTGAGGAAAGTATAAACGGATTGAATATAAAGCCAGACGGAATTTATGTCGATGGAACAGCGGGTGGTGCTGGACATTCTGTTGAAATTGCAAAGAAGTTATCTGATAAGGGTAGGCTGATTGCACTTGACAGAGATCCAAATGCCATTGAAGTTGCGACAGAAAGGCTTACAAAATATAATGCTACTGTTGTGAAAAGTAACTATTCTGAGATAAAAGAAGTTTTAAGTGAGCTTAATATTGATAAGGTCGATGGGGTGCTGATGGATTTAGGCGTTTCATCTTATCAACTTGATACGGCAGAGCGTGGTTTTTCCTATCACAGTGATGCTCCTCTTGATATGAGAATGAGCCAAGAGGGAATAAGTGCTAAGGATATAGTTAATGAATTTTCAGAACAGCAGATAGTGAAGATTTTATTTGAATATGGCGAAGAAAAGTTTGCAAGACGAATTGCTTCAAATATTGTTAAGGCAAGGGAAGAAAGTGCTATAAACACAACACTTGAACTTGCAGAAATTATTAAAAGAAGCGTTCCTGCTGCGGTAAGACGAGAAAAAAATCCTTGTAAAAAAACATTCCAAGCTATAAGAATTGCTGTAAATGGTGAGCTTGAGCATTTGTCAGATGGTCTAGATAATGCATTTAGTTGCCTTGATACTGGGGGCAGACTTGCTATTATTACGTTCCATTCACTTGAGGACAGGCTTGTTAAACAGAGGTTTTTAAGTTGGACTAAGGGTTGTACTTGTCCACCAGATTTTCCACAGTGTGTTTGTGGGAAATTGCCACAGGGGAAATTAATTAACAGAAAGCCAATTGGGGCTAGTGAAAAAGAATTGGAAAGCAACAATAGAAGCAGGAGTGCCAAGCTTAGAATAATCGAAAGGATTTAGGTGCTGTTATGGCAAATGAATATGCGACGATTGATGACCGCAAATATCGTCATGATCAAACAATGAATATTCCTCACAAAATACCTGACGAAATGCCAAATAACAAGCCGAATATTGCTATGAAAAAAATTACGCCTAAAAAAGGTTCCGCACCTAAAATATTTCTTGGAGCTGCTTGCACATTGTTTTTGTTGTGCTGTGTAATATATGGTAAGGTTGAAACAAGCGTGATGTATAGCGAAGTAGCAGAGGCAAATAAAAGGCTTGAGGAAATGCAGAGCGATAAAAGCAGAATGCAGGTTGAAATTGAGGCAGAAATGACGCTTAAAAACGTTGAAGATTATGCTGAAAATGTTTTGGGATTAGAAAAACTTGATAAATCTCAAATTGAATATATACAGATTCAAACTGATGATGTAGTTGAAATACCAGAAGAAGAAGAAAATATATTTATAAAAGTTAAGAACTCTTTTAATGAATTTGTGGAATATATATTTGAATAATTCAATATAGTTATAAATAGATGATAAATGTTATTTGAAGATGGGAGGTTCTAGTGTATGTCTGATTTGCCAACAGCAAAGATGAAACGAAGAACAAATCGTATCGTGCTGCTAGCGTTATTTGCATTGGCTTTTGCGATAATCATGCAGCTTGCGGATACTGCCATAACGAATAATATTAAATATCAGAATTTAGCTAATAGATACCATTTTGGTTCTATTACTATTTCTGCTAATAGAGGCACGATTTACGATTCCAATAATAAAGTTCTTGCTCAAAGTGCAACTGTGTTCAAGGTTTATATTGACCCATCAATGTTTAGGGGAGAACTGGAAAAGGTACAGAGTAGGGAAGAAAGCAAGAAAGCGAAAGCACTTAAAGACGGCACAGAGTATGTAATGCGTGATGCAGGACAGGTAAAAGCTGAAATTGTAACTTTTCTTGCAAGAAAGCTTGAAATAGAGGAAAGTAAAATTTATGAGGCTATAGACGCTGATACACAGTATAGGGTGCTGAAAACACAGGTTGATAAGAAAATTACTGACGAAATTACTTCGTATATGGATGAGAATAATATAAGCTCAATTAAGATAGAGGAAGATACAAAGAGATATTATCCTAAAAATGAACTTGCAGCATCTGTTGTTGGATTTACCAATGCTGATGGAATAGGGCAATATGGTGTTGAGGCATATTATGACGAATACTTATCAGGTACTGACGGTAAAGTTATATCAGCTATGGACGCTAATGGCGATGAAATGCCGTATAGGTACTCCAAAACCTTTGATGCAAGGACAGGTAACTCCGTTTATCTTACGATAGATAGCACATTGCAGTATTACTTAGAGAAGAATTTGAATGAGATGGTTACAACTCATCAAGTTGAAGAACGTGCTTGTGGAATTATCATGAATGCAAAATCAGGGGCAATATTAGCGATGGCAAACTGGCCAAGCTTTGACTTAAATGAGCCATACGAAATCACAGACCAAAAGGTTGTTCAGCAGTTAACGGCACTTGAAGGAGATGCATATCAAGAAGCACGAATGGCTGAACTATACTCTCAATGGAAAAATAAATCAATAAATGAAATATATATTCCTGGTTCAGTTTTTAAGGTTGTAACAAGTGCTGCTGCATTAGAGGAAAAGGTAATAACTCTGGACACTCCGTTTCATTGCACGGGTTCTCACGTTGTTGTGCCTGGAACTAAACCGATTAGCTGTTGGAAAACAACTGGTCATGGAACACAAAACTTTAATGATGCACTTAAAAACTCATGTAACCCTGCTTTTATGCAAATAGGAGCATTTTTGGGTGCTAATAAGTTTTTTGAGTATTTTGAGGCTTTTGGGCTAACTCAAAGAACAGGTATTGACTTACCTGGTGAAGCATCAAGCTTCTATAAGGACTTAGATGCAATGGGACCTGTTGAGCTTGCATCATCTTCATTTGGTCAAACAAATAAAATAACGCCGATTGAAATGCTTAATGCGTATGCAGCTACGATAAATGGAGGATATTTGGTAACTCCTTATGTTGTGGATAAAGTTATTGATAATGATGGGAATGTTATATTAAAAAATCAAACTGTTGTTAAGCGACAGGTAATTTCTGAAGAAACATCTACAATAATGCGTGACTCACTTGAATATGTTGTTAATAATAATGGTGGAAGTAATGCATATATAAAAGGATACCATATTGGTGGGAAAAGTGGTACTTCTGAAAAGCTTGATATATATAAAGAAGAAGACGATATGAGGTATATTGCTTCATATGTATGTTTCGCTCCAGCAAATGACCCTGAAATAATTATGCTAATAATGGCTGATGAGCCTATGGGTGGAGAATACTATGGAAGTATTGTTGCAGTTCCTGCTGCTAGAAAAATTCTTGAGGAGGCATTGCCTTATTTAGGTTACTATCCTGAATATTCTGAGGAAGAAATAGCAACACTTGATGTAACGATACCATCACTTGAAAAAAAGGCAGTTGCTGATGCACAGATAACATTATCAGAGCTAGGACTTGAGGCAGAGATAGTTGGAAATGGTGGAACAGTTGTTGCTCAAGTTCCAATAAAGAATAGCAAAATTCCAAGAGGTGCAAGGGTAATTCTTTATACTGAAGAAAATTATGTGGAAGAAACTGTTACAGTACCAAATGTTGTAGGCATGAGTTTGACGAATGCTAATGCGGCTTTGTCTAATAAAGGATTGACTTATGTTATAACGGGTGCATCAACAAGAAGAGAAAATGCGGTTGTTCAAGTACAATCCTATGCTGAGGGAACGCAAGTTACTAGGGGAACAATAGTGGAATTAACATTTGTTGTGCATGATCAGTCAGGCTAAAAGTTAAAATATGGGGTGATGGCATGAGATTACATGAACTACTTAAAGGCATTTCAAAAACAGATATACCAGATATGGACATCACTTTTATTACGGATAACTCTAGGAAAGTGGATGTAGGAAGTCTGTTTGTATGCATCAAGGGTGAAAACTTTGATGGACACTCTGTTGCAGCAGAAATGCTTGAAAAGGGTGCGGCAGCCGTTGTTGTGCAGACTGATTTAGGACTGGATAGACAGATTTTAGTTTCAGATACAAGAGAGGCATACGGCGAAATATGTGCTGCATGGTTTGGTCATCCTGAAAAAAAGCTTAACTTAATAGGTGTTACAGGTACTAATGGCAAGACCACAATTGCTAATGTTGTAAAGCATATTCTAACGCAGAATGGCTATAAGGTTGGACTTATTGGAACAATTCAGAATGAAATTGGCGACGAAGTAGTTCATACAAATAATACCACACCTTTGACTTTTGAGTTGATGGAACTGTTTAGTAAAATGGTTGATGCTAGCTGTGAGTATGCAGTTTTAGAGGTTTCATCATTCGGACTTACACAAAAGCGAATTGGTCCTGCACATTTTAAAGTTGCTTTGTTCACAAATCTTACTCAAGACCACTTGGATTATCACAAAAGTATGGAGGAGTATTACAAGGCAAAGCGTATGCTTTTTGATATTTGTGACGTAGCTTTGTGTAGTACAGATGATGAGTATGGGCAACGATTATTTAATGAAATAACTTGTGAAAAATATAGTTATAGTATCGCAAAAAAAGCTGATTACTATGCTGATGTTGTTAAAATAAGGCCAGATGAAACAAGCTTTTGGTTCTGTGCAAGAGAAAAATCTCATAATGTTACTATGAGGATGACAGGGCAATTTAATGTTTCAAACATAACTGGTGCAATTGGCATTTGTCTTAATCTTGGGTTGGACGTTGAGGATATTTTAAAGGCAGTAGCTGATTATAAGGGCGTAAGAGGAAGATGTGAGGTTATACCAACTGGGCGAGATTTTTCTGTAATTTGTGATTACGCACATACGCCCGATGCGATAGAAAATATTTTACAGAGCGTGCGTACCTATACGGAGGGAAAGCTTATTTGTCTTTTTGGATGTGGTGGTAACAGGGATAAGACTAAAAGACCACGAATGGCAAAGGCAGCCGCTAAGTATGCAGATATGCTTATAATTACCTCTGATAACCCTAGAGATGAAAATCCTAGCGAAATAATTGATGATATTTTAGTTGGAATTGAGGGTATAGACATATCATATGAAACAATTATTGATAGGAGTGAAGCGATTTATCGTGCTTTGGAAATAGCAAAAAAAGGCGATATTATCGTACTTGCTGGCAAAGGGCATGAGGATTATCAAGTATTGGCTAATGATGTTCATATTCATCTTGATGAACGTGAAGTTGTAAAAGAGGGGCTAAAACTGCTCGGATATTAACCTAGTTTAAGGAGAAGTTACTTTTTATGGAGAAAATTTTGCTTTCAGATATAGCAAGTGCAGTTGGTGGAATAATAAATATTGAGGCAGATATAACTGAAATCTGTACGGATACGAGGCAGTTAAGCGATGGTTGTTTATTCTTAGCTATTCGTGGAGATAGGTTTGATGGGCATGATTTTGTAGCTTATGCATTTGAAAAGGGTGCAGTGGTAGCAATAACTGAAAAGCAGATTGAAAACTATCCATGCATAGTTGTAAAAAACACAAGAAAAGCATTCCTTGACGTTGCAAAATATTATAGAAAGTTATATAATATTAGATTAGTTGGTGTTACTGGCAGTGTTGGTAAAACCACAACAAAGGAAATGATAGCATTAGTTTTATCGGAGAAATATAAAACGCTTAAAACAGAGGGAAACTTAAACAATGAAATAGGCTTGCCAAAGACACTTTTAGGTATTAATAAAGAGCATAAGGCAGCAGTTATAGAAATGGGTATGTCTGATTTTGGAGAGATTGAACGTCTTTCGGATACAGCAATGCCCACAATTGCCGTTATAACAAATATTGGGTTTTCACATATAGAAAACCTTAAAACTCAAGAGGGTATACTTAAAGCCAAGCTTGAAATTCTTTCGGGTATGAGCGAAGATGCTCCACTTGTTATTAATGCTGATGATAAACTTTTGAACACGCTGAAAGGTACGTTAAATCGTACTGTGTTCACATATGGAATAGAAAATAAAACTGCTGATTATTTAGCTGAAAACATTGATGAGGGGAATGAAAGTACAGCTTTTACTGTGAAATACCAAGACAAAGCTGTTGAAATCACCTTGCCATGTATTGGTAAACATAATATACTAAATGCACTTTCAGCCTTTTGTATTGGAATAAATTCTGGGATTAGTGAGGCTGAAATAGTTAATGCCTTAAAAAAATACAAGCCGAACGGGCTAAGGCAAAACATAGTGAAAAAGGGCGACCAGACTATAATTATTGACTGCTACAACGCAAGTCCCGACTCTATGAAAGCATCATTATCAGTTTTACTACAAGTCAAAGCTGAAAAGAATGGTCGAAAGATTGCTGTTCTAGGTGATATGCTTGAGCTAGGAGCAATGTCTAAGCAGTTGCATGAAAATGTAGGAAAGCTATCTGAAATGGCTGATGTGGATAAACTTTTTACTTATGGAAAAGAATCAGCTTATATAGCAAATAAGGCACAGGAATTGGGTGTGGGAATATTTCGCACTGATGATAAAATAAGGCTTATTAATGCACTCAAAGCATACCTTAAAGCAGATGATGTGGTTTTGTTTAAGGGGAGCAGAGGAATGCGTTTAGAAGAAGTAATTGATGGACTATATGGTGTAAATTAGGGGGATACAAACTAAATGCTACATTTGTGGATAAATATAGCGATTGCAATAGTTTCATTTGCAATTGCAGCTTTAATAGGGGTTGCATTAGTGCCTTTTCTGAAAAAAATTCATTTTGGGCAGACAATATTAGAGATAGGACCAAAATGGCATAAATCAAAACAGGGAACACCTATCATGGGTGGATTTATGTTTATAATAAGTAGTATTATTGCTACAATAATTGGGTATATTATTTACAGGGAAAAATATCTTGATATAACTAATGCTGAAACAACAACGAATGCATTAAGGCTTTTGGCTTGTATAGTTTTCTCAATTTTATTTTCAGCAATAGGCTTTGCAGATGACTATATTAAGGCAGTAAAAAAGCAGAATTTAGGACTAAAAGCAAAACAGAAGATGGTGTTTCAGTTCTTGCTTTCAGCAGCATTTTTACTAGTGTTATATTCGTTGGGTGATACCTCAACAGAAATTGATTTGATGTTTATAAAGCTAGATTTCGGACTTTTTTATTATCCAATAATGCTTTTGTTTATGATTTTCCTATCAAATGCTGTTAACTTAACAGATGGAGTTGATGGCTTGTGTGGAACGGTTACATTAGTTGCAATGCTTGCGTTAACAGTAATATGTTCACTTATGAAGTTACATGAGATTTCATTTTTTGCAATAGCAATTGCAGGTGGCTGTTTAGGATTTCTATTGTGGAATTTATACCCAGCCAAATGCTTTATGGGCGATACTGGCTCAATGTTTTTAGGTGGAGCATTTGTGGCAATAGGTTTAACAACTCATGGTCATATGCTTATGGTTTTGATTGGAATTATCTATGTTTGTGAGGCACTATCAGTTGTTTTACAGGTTATAAGCTTTAAGACAACGGGTAAACGAATATTTAAAATGTCGCCTATCCATCATCATTTCGAGATGATAGGTTTTAGTGAATATAAGATTGTAATTACATTTTCTCTAATAGGCTTAGTTGCAGGAGCGATTGCAGTCCTAACGAAAATATAGCGACTAATCAAAGTGGGAGGTGCTGGCATGGCAGAACAAACTACAAGAAGTACGAATAATATACAAACAAAAAACACTACTACACAAAAGCTAAAGATGCCACGAAAGCGATATGGGGAAATAGATTTACCCTTTTTTCTAATTGTTATGACACTTCTTGTTATGGGAATAGTTATGATGTTTTCAGCAAGCTATGCAACAGCAGTAGATAGTGGTTTACCAGGCTCATATTATGCAGCTAAGCAGATAAAGATGGCAGCAATTGGGCTTGTAGCTATGTTTGTGCTGTCATATATCGACTATCATAAGTATGCGAAAGCTTGGGTGGCAGTGGGTGCATATTTAGGTAGTGTCACACTTCTTGTGATGGTGCTTGTGATGGGTTCGGCTGAGAAAGGTGCTAAAAGATGGCTTGTAATAGCTGGACAGAACTTTCAACCGTCGGAAATAGTTAAGTTTGCAATTATAATTACATTTTCATATTTTATTACAAAACAGTATAACCGTATGCAAAAATTCAGTGTAGGAATAGTACCTTTTGTTACAATGCTTGGGATTATTGCATTACTAATGATGATGCAACCCCATCTTTCGGGAACGATATTGATTTGCATTATTGGTGTAACACTTATGTTTGTTGGTGGAGTGAAGTTTACTCACCTTTTTGGAACAGGGATTTTAGGTGTTGTAGGTATGTTAGGACTTGTTTTTTACAAGATTGAAAATGAGGGATTTACTTATTTTGAGAAAAGAATTCAATCTTGGCGTGACCCTTTTGCTGATGTTTCTGATGCAACATATCAAACCTGTCAGTCACTTATTGCAATTGGCTCAGGTGGACTTTTTGGTTTGGGATTAGGGGAATCAAGGCAGAAATATATGTATCTCCCAGAAACAAAAAACGACTTTGTTTTTGCAATTATATGCGAAGAATTAGGCTTTATCGGAGCAGTAACAGTAATACTTTTATTTGTTTTATTTGTGTTCAGAGGTCTTTATATTTCATCAAAAGCACCAGATAAATTTGGTATGCTTGTAGCAGTTGGACTCACTGTTCAAATTGGAATACAAGCCTTTTTAAATATAGCAGTTGTGAGCAATTTGATACCGAATACAGGAATAAGCTTGCCGTTTTTCAGTTATGGAGGAACAGCACTTGTCATGCAGTTGGCACAAATGGGAGTACTGCTAAATATTTCAAGACAGGCAACGCTTGAGAGTTAATAATGAAAACAACGTATATTTTATATAGACTTGCAGAAATTTTAGGAGGTGATTTATGAAAGTTTTAATTGCAGGAGGAGGTACGGGAGGACATATAAACCCAGCACTTGCGATTGCGTCAATAATAAAGGAGCATGAACCGAATGCTGAATTTTTGTTTGCAGGAACACCTTCTGGAATGGAGGCAAAGTTAATTCCCAATGCTGGATATAATTTTGCGTCTATTAAAGTAAAAGGATTTCAGCGTAAAATTACATTGAAAAATATAAAAAGAAACTGTGATGCAGTGCTGTGTCTTTTTACATCAGACAAAAGAGCGGGTGAAATAATTAAGGAATTTAATCCCGATATAGCAATAGGTACAGGTGGTTATGTAAGTGGTCCTATAATTAGAAAGGCTGCAAAGCTAGGGATACCAACAGCAATTCATGAGGCGAACGCTTATCCAGGCGTAACAACAAAGCTTTTGTCAAAGGAAGTGGATAAGGTTATGCTTACGGTTGAGGACGCTGTAAAATACATGGATAAGAATATAGATTATGTTGTTACAGGACTTCCTGTTCGTGAGGGAATTGC
>CAZSZG010000020.1:0-7278 GCA_964610805.1 uncultured Oscillospiraceae bacterium | reverse complement strand
AGGATTAGCGAGTACATTAATGATATGGATGTATGCCTTGCTGCTGCTGATTTAGTTATTTGTCGTGCAGGAGCGTCTACGCTTGCTGAACTTGAAGAAATGGGTAGGGCATCAATTTTGATACCATCGCCTATTGTTGCTGGAAACCATCAGTTGTATAATGCAAATGTATTGGGCAAGGCTGGTGCAGCAATAGTTATTGAGCAGAAAAATGTAACAAGTGAGGATATGATTAATAAAGTCGAGGAGCTTTATAATAACAGAGATAAATTAAAGAGTATGTCCCAAAAGGCAGGCAAGCTTGCTATAAGAGATACAAAAGAGAGAATATACAAGGTTATCAGCGAGTTGGTAAATTCCAAAAAGAAAAAGAAATGACTAAAACGAGCGTTATAAATATATAGATAACAGAAATTCACCTAAAACTGCCCTAAAGCATAGTATGTCATGTAAAATGCTTTAAGGTGGTGTGAAGATGCGAAAACAGAAGCTAATAGTTAATGGTGGTACAAAAATAAGCGGTGAAATTAGGCTACAAGGTGCAAAAAACAGTGCACTTCCGATTTTGGTGGCATCAATGTTATGCGATGGACAGTCAACAATAACAAATTGCCCTAGATTGAGCGATGTATTTGCTACTTGTAGAATACTCAAACATTTAGGCTGTGTGTGTGACATTGATGGGCATAATATTTCAATTAAAAGTAGTGGGAATCATGGACATATTATTCCAGATGAGATGATGAGGGAAATGCGTTCTTCAATCGTGTTTTTAGGTGCGATGTTGGGAAAAACACAGGAGTGTTCGCTTTCTTATCCTGGAGGCTGTGAGTTAGGTCCTAGACCGATTGATATGCATTTGTCAGCGTTTAGAAAGATGGGTGTATGTATTAAGGAAAAGCACGGCATACTTGATTGTAGGGCTGAAAACGGGCTAAGGGGTGCTAATATCACGCTGAATTTTCCGTCAGTGGGAGCTACGGAGAATATAATGCTTGCGGCAGTCCTTGCTTGTGGAGAAACAGTTATTAGGAATGCGGCGAGAGAACCAGAAATTGTCGATTTAGCTTGCTACCTCAATAAATGTGGTGCTAGAATTAGGGGTGCAGGCGATAGCACAATATGTATATGTGGTGTTAAACGGCTAACTGGTTGTGAATACAGGGTAATGCCCGATAGGATTGCTGCTGCTACATATATTTCTGCCGCAGCGTTAACAAACGGAGAGATTACGATTAAAGACATTAGACCAACTGATATTGATTCCTTTATTACGTTATTTGAACAGATGGGGTGCCATATTTATACATATGCGAACAATATACACCTTAATGCCAAAAAGCCATTAAAACCTGTAAGAATAATTAAAACAATGCCTTATCCTGGATTCCCTACTGACGCACAGGCAGTAACTATGGCGGCATTGTGTAAAGCTAAAGGTACTAGTGTTTTTGAGGAAAACATTTTCGAGAACAGATACAGGCACGTTGATGAACTGCTTCGTATGGGTGCAAATATAAAAGTAGTCGGTAAAGCCGCAATAGTTGAGGGTGTCGATAAGTTTTATGGAGCAAAGGTAACTGCAACTGATTTGCGTGGAGGGGCTGCTTTGGTAATTGCAGCAATAGGTGCTGAGGGAATAACTGAAATAAGCGATATTAAACATATCGATAGGGGTTATGACTCAATAGAAGATGTATTGTCATCTGTTGGTGGAAGAATTTATAGGGAATAAACTCAGAGTTAACCCTGAGGGAGGATAAAAAAATGAGGGATGTTGTAAAGACAAATGTGAAACGTCCTAACAGTAGTAAGCGATTAAGGCGACGAAGAAGAAATATGTCAGCTTACTATTTTTTAGTAATAATGCTTGTGGCAGGTGTTGGCTTATCACTATCTATGACATTTCTTTTCAATATTAAAGAAATTCGGGTATCTGGAGTAACACAGTATTCAGTAGAAGAAATAATCGATGCTTCACAGGTTTATGTTGGCGATAATATGGTTAGGATGAAAAGTGATGAGGTAAAAAGTAAAATCTTGAGTTCGCTGATTTATATTGAGGAAATTGAGATTAAGAAAGCTTTTCCTGACTCTTTGGAGTTAAATGTAATTGCAAGTGTACCTTATGCGAATATAGAATATGATGGTGGGTATATAATGGTGAGTCAGGAAGGCAAGATACTTGAATCCACTCAAACTCCACAGGAAAATTTGCTTACTGTAAAAGGGCTTTCACCGATTGATACGACACTTGGCAAGAAAATTAATTCAGATGATGAGCAAAAGATTAGAATATATGATAGAATATGTGATGAGATTGCAAGTCAGGAAATAGTTAAGCTTGTTTCAATTGATTTAACTGATAAATATGAAATAAAAATGAATTATGATAATAGAATAGTTATTGAACTTGGCGATTGGACTGATATTTCGTATAAGCTTGCTTATGTAAAAGGAGTGCTTGATGTAGAGGTTGCTGATAATGAAGAAGGATATTTTATTATGAGGGGCTCAAACGGAGCATCGTTTATAAGTAAGGATGATATGGCGAAGCATCAAGGCATAAATATGGATAAAAGTGATGTTACAACACAAATTGGTGCAGAAACTAGCGTTGGTACGGAAACAAGCACAGAAAATATAGCATCAAATATCACAGTAAATTAATGGTGATAAATAAAAAATATAGCCTTATATACAAAAATAAAAAAAAAAGTATATTTTACTTGAAATTAGTATGAAAGTATGATAATATAATAATAAGTATTGTTATGTATAAAAATCGTATTTAACTAGTCCATGTTTGCATGACTAATGCTCGGCATTTAATGGAGCACATACAATGCAATATGGAGGATAATATAAATTAGGAGGAATTTTTAAATGACAGGCTTTGTTTTTGAAAACGATGCATTTGATGATGTTAATATTAAGGTTATAGGTGTTGGTGGCGGCGGGGGAAACGCTCTAAATTGTATGGTTGATGCTGGAGTTCAAAATATTGAATACATAGCTGTAAATACAGATGCAAAAGCTTTAAATAATTCAATGGCAACTTCAAAAATTCAAATAGGCTCAAAGCTTACTAGGGGCAGAGGTGCAGGTAATAGACCTGAGGTAGGCGAACGTTCAGCACAGGAAAATAGGGATGAAATACAGGCAATTTTGAAAGATGCTGATATGATTTTTATTACAGCTGGAATGGGTGGCGGTACAGGTACGGGTGCTACTCCTGTTGTTGCACAAATCGCACAAGAAATGGGAATACTTACAGTTGCAGTTGTAACAAAGCCTTTTGCTTTTGAAAGAGAACAGAAGATGTTACAGGCTGAGAGGGGTATTAGCGAATTAAAGAAATTTGTTGATTCATTGATTGTTATTCCGAATGAAAGACTTTTGGTTGGCGTAGATAAACAGATGACAATGAAAGAATCTTTCTCGATGGCAGATAATATTTTGAAAACAGGTGTAAAGAGTATTTCTGACTTGATTATTGAAGATGGCTATATTAACCTTGACTTCGCTGACGTTTCTACGATTATGAAGGGTGCAGGGTATGCTCATATGGCTATCGGTCATGGTTCAGGTAAGGATAAGGCAAGCGAGGCTGCTAAGTCAGTTATATCAAGCCCACTACTAGAAACATCAATTTCTGGAGCAAAAAGATTGCTTATCAATATCACTATGTCTGATGATATTCTTTCACAGGATGTTGATACAGCTACAAAGATGATTACAGATACAGCGGCAGATGGCGTAGAATTCATCTTTGGTACTGCATTTAAGGAAGATATGCAGGATGAGATGACAATTACTGTTATTGCAGCAGGTTTTGAAGATGAAGAAGAGGTTATTCAAATTGACAATCCATTATTGAATGCGGAAACTGGAATTTCTAGTATGAATGATGAAGATGATTTGGATGCTATCTTTAAGATTTTAGATAACAAAAGATAACTCATAGGTTTATGAACTAAATGCTTGACGCAGGTTACTTATGGTGGCTTGCGTTTTTTGCGTATTATAATGTGGAATATAAAAAGTGGTGCTGGGTATTGTAATTTAGCAGTTTTTTTGTTATAATAAACTAAGAAGAGTGTGGGGAAATTTTTAATTATTTAAAGAGTAGGACTATAATATGTAGAGATAGAGGGATAATTGATGATAAAATATTATAAGACTATAGATAATATTGTTACTGAAATTGATGGTCAGGAAGCTGGTTGTTGGATATCAGTTATTTCACCTAATGAAGATGAAATAAAGTATATTATTGAGGAATTCAATTTGGATGCAGGTTTTGTAAGGTCATCTTTAGATGAGGAAGAAAATTCTCGTATTGAACTTGAAGAGGATCAGACACTTATTATAGTTGATTATCCTGTTGAGTCTGAAGAGTCAGGCAAGGAATTTAAGATGGCGAATTATTATACTATGCCAATGGGGATTATTTTTACTAAAACTAATGTTGTTACGATAAGCTTGAAAGAAAATGCAACGCTTAATGATCTTAAAAGTGGAGTTATTAAGAATGTAAATACAAACCATAAAACAAGATTCGTACTTCAAATGCTATTAAGAATATCATTTAGGTATTTACAATACTTAAAGCAAATAGATAAAACTTCATCGTCAACTGAACAAAAGTTGTACAAGTCAATGAAGAATGAAGAGCTGATTCAATTGCTAGGTTTAGGGAAGTCATTGGTTTACTTTTCCACATCACTTAAATCTAATGAATTAACGCTTGAGAAGATACTTAGAGGCCGTGTAATTAAGCTTTATGATGAGGATCAGGATTTGCTTGAAGATGTTTTGATTGAGATAAAACAGGCTATTGAAATGGCAAATATTTACTCAAGTATTCTTTCTGGTACGATGGATGCATTTGCTTCAGTGATTTCCAATAATGTAAATTTTGTTATGAAAAGGCTTACGATTGTAACTATGTTGATGGCTGTTCCTACGATTGTCTTTAGTTACTATGGAATGAATGTGGCAGGATTGCAATTTGCCAGAACACCTTATTTTGCAATTGCAATAGCAATATTAATAACGGCTATGATTGCTTTCTTCATGCGTAAAAATGATAAATAATTGGCTTCATTATATAAGAGTACTAAAAATTCATGTGAAATTTTGTTAGAACTAACATTGAAAAGGTGCTAGTGGTTGTGCTATAATAAAATAGATACTTTGTGGATTGATATACGGATAGGTTTGTTTGATTATAGAAATAAAGAATATAAAAATGTTTTTTAATGTTTAGAAATGGAGTGACTATTATGGACGGACAGGTATTTTTAAGAACGACGAAAATTGGTGGAGGATTTGAGAAAAAAGATGTTTTAGCATATGTTGATGAGTTGAATACTAGAATATGTAATTTAGATGACCAACTAAAAGCGGCTAAAGTTGCGACTAATTCGAGTTCTGGGGAAGATTTAAAAAAGCTGAACGATGAAATAAAAAAACTTCAACAACAATTAAATGATGAAAAAAATTTGACAAGACAGGCACAGAAAAATGTTGATGAGCAAAAAAAAGAGATAGAAGAATTATCGAAAAGTATTGGTGGCTCGGATGACTCTGAGGCTTTGCTAAAACAAATTAAGCAAAAAGATTCTGTAATTGCTGAGAAAGAAAGAATTATTGCTGAAAAGACAAATGAGTTGAAGCAAAAAAGTGAAATTTTAGTGTCTAAAGAGAGAGCAACTTCCGATATTGAAGCGAAGATTTCGGAAAAGGATAGGGAAATTGCTAAGCTAAAATCAGATCTTGAAGAGGCTAAAAGCTCGTCTAATGCTGGAATGGACAGTGCAATGGATATGAGCAGTCTGTTTATTGAGGCACAAAAAACTGCTAATAATTATATTATTGACGCAAAAAATAAAGCAGAATTAATGACTAAAGATGCACAAGAAAAGTCGGATAGAGTAATTGGCGAGGCTAATGTAAAAGCAGAAAGAACCCTATCTGAAGCTAAAGAAAAAGCTGATAAAACTGTTTCTGATGCAGTGTTAAAAGCAGAACTTGCAGTAAGTGAATCAAATAAAAAGTCAAAGTTAGATCTTGAAGAAGCTAACCAAAAGGTTGCTACAATTAACGAGCTGACTAATTCAATTAACAACACTCTTAAAACAGAAATTGATGAGGTTTCCAATAAGATAAATGAAATATCAGAAATAATGTCTAAGTTAACTTCAGAAACTAATTCTAAGTTAAATAGTGCAAAGGGAATTATTAAGTCTGCTAAGGAAAGCGTTGACGATAAGAGAAAGCTTAATGATTTAATTGCAAGATTACCTAAGGATGATGGAAGCAAGTCTAATGAGGTTTCGAAACCTGTGGCTAATCCCGTAGCTAATCCTGTGTTTGAGCAAAAAAAGGGTGATAAAAAAGACAAGGTTGAGGATCAGAAACAAAATAATCCAATGAAATTTGATTTTGATTTGGAAGCATTGACAAAGGCTGTTGAGGAAGAGGCAGCAGCAACAGGTGGCGGATTTGGTACTTCAAGTTCAAATGGTTGGGATCAATAGATTCTATTTTGTAAAATATAATTAATTATGAGGGGCAATCCATTGTGGTTGCCCCATTTTAAAATAGGAAGTGTAGTTGTGTCAGAAATAAAAAAGATAAATACTAAGGATTTAAAGGAACAGGCTGGAAAATTAAAGATAGGTGATAAGATTTTACTTACTGGTTGGGTGTATACGGCTAGAGATGCCGCACATAAACGCATAGATACGTTGTTGAATGATGGGGGAGAACTGCCTTTTGAAATTGAAAATGCAGTTATTTATTATGCTGGCCCGACTCCAGCACCAGCTGGAAAGCCGATAGGCTCATGTGGACCTACTACTTCTGGGCGAATGGATAAGTTCGCACCCAGACTTCTTGATTTGGGGCTTGGAGCGATGATTGGCAAGGGTGAGAGAAGCTTGGCAGTGATAGATGCTGTTGAACGAAACAAGGCTCTGTACCTATGTGCTATCGGTGGTGCAGGGGCATTGGCTGCAAACTGTATAAAAAGCTGTGAAGTTATCGCTTTTGAGGACTTGGGCTGTGAGTCTGTGAAAAAGCTATATGTAGAAGATTTCCCACTTGTTGTTGCAAACGATACATTTGGAGGAGATATTTTTTCAAGTGGTAAGGAAGAATATTCAGTAAAATGATAATTTTTTG
Source organism: uncultured Oscillospiraceae bacterium (assembly GCA_964610805.1). Lineage (GTDB taxonomy): Bacteria > Bacillota > Clostridia > Oscillospirales > Ruminococcaceae > JAAYPV01. The sequence continues at coordinate 87 of CAZSZG010000020.1, read as the reverse complement.
AATGGGGATAAATTACATTAGGGGGGCGACATTATGAAAACAATTTCAAAGAAAAAAAGGCTGTTGTGTGTAATCATTTCAGTTGTA
>CAZSZG010000019.1:5029-28119 GCA_964610805.1 uncultured Oscillospiraceae bacterium | reverse complement strand
ACAATCGACGACGCTATAATAATTGAAAAATATATTGCTGGTGAAATATCAAGTTTTGATGAAGTAGATGTTAAAGAGATAGAAGAAATTAAGTTAAAAGAAGTATTTTTAGAAGCTATGAAGGATGAAGAAGTAATTAGATCATACATTAATTATTTAGAAATTGAGCCAAATGTTGAAAACATCAAACTTCAACTAATAGCTAATGTTGATGGATATTCAATATGCTTTGTTCCAGGTACAACTTATGGAAATGCATTTACAAGCAGAACATATGATGGATATACTTTTTTTGCTCATAATATTTACTCTACATCACCTACGGGATTGTATTTGATAAAAGATTCCGAAGTTTATACTCTTGCTGATGCTTATAATCTTAACATTATAGACATTAAGAAAATTTATAATGCACTTCCTAAGGAAAATTATAATGGAGAAGTTGTTGCCGTTACAGACCGTACAAATAGGGCATAATCCTAAAATTATCTTTATAATAACTGCAAACACCACCTATTTTTGTAGGTGGTGTTTTTATGTTTGATTAGATTATAGATGAGGCTTGTCATTGGCAGAGGATACTAAAAGTTTTATATTAGCCTTGTCAGCGTTCATTAGCCATAAAGCAAGCAGATACATTCCACCACCCAATATAATGGAGATAGGCAATACTATTCTGCTATCTAAAAATCGTGAAATAAGGCTGTTGGAGAGCAATGCTGTTGACGCACATAATATGCCAGCATACAGTGGTGAGATGAATATTTTACAGAGATTAAGCTTGACTTTTGTTTCTTTGCAAAATGAAAAAAGCGATAGAATAAGTATAACAAAATAGCAAGCCAATGTTGAAATTCCAGCACCTGTTACATTGATTTCTGGAATTGGTATGAGTATCATGTTCCCAACAAGCTTTACTACAACACCAGTGAGCATTATTTTAACAGGAATATCAGCACGCCCGATGGCTTGTAGCATACTAAATACTGGGAATGACAGAGCTAACAAAATAACGCCAAGCCCTAAATATATAAGGCTTTCATAGGAAACAAGCACTTCATCAAGCCTTGAGGGGTATAGGAATGTTAAAATTTCCCTTGATAGAACGCAGATTCCAAAGCCAGAGGGAATTGCGATAAAGCCTGTAACCATTAACGCTGATTCAGCGTGTTTTTTTATATTGGTCTTATCTTTTTCAGCCCATGCCTCAGCAATATTTGGGAAAACGCCCTTGCCGAACATATTTGTAATTGATGGAACAAGATTGAAAACGGTTATCGCAAGCCCTGTGAATGAGCCGTAGACAAAGGTTGCAAACGCTGTTAAACCGATTTCTTGCGATATTGGATATTTATTAAGGAAAAATTGAGGGGATTTTTCTATTGCCTCATTGAGAAAACGGATTATTGTTGCAAGGTCGATTAATGATGTAAGGTTAATAACAAGTGAGCCGATTGAAACTGGTATCAGTATTCTGAAAAGCTCCTTGCAAATTTTCCTTTTTGAATATGTTGTTTTATCTCCATCAAGTTCTTTTTGCGATATTCCATCGCCTATTAGCTTATAGCGTAGCACTATGTATATTGTCCCAGCCAAAGAGGAAAGCGTTACACCTAAGACTGCTGCAGCTGCTGCAATGGCTGTTATATCCGTTTCTGATGGGAAAAATGCAAGAACCTTTTCTGAATTGTTTAAAACATAATGGCATAGCCACAAGCCCGACAGGAGCTTCACCAGTGCCTCTGCAATCTGTGAGGTGGCAGTAGGGTACATATTCCTCAAACCCTCGTAATAGCCACGATAGACAGCTGTTATGCACCCGAAAAGGATTGATGGAGCAATCATAATTATGGAAAGGTATGATTTTTCGCTTTCTATAACATTTACAGCGAAAGGCTTTGCAAGTAGAAATATAGAAAGGCTACCTAATAACCCAATTAGAATGAAGATTACTAGGGATATGCTTTTAACTTTGCGTGCATTTCTGTACATCATGAAAACGGAGCTTTCAGCCGTTAGTTTCGCAACAGATGCAGTAAGTCCTGTAACGGAAACTGCATAGACAGGGAGAAATAACCCGTATGCACTGCTGAAATATCCCATGCCTGTACCACCTAAAAGGTTGGTGAGTGGGATTTTGAATACTGCACCGATAAGCTTTGCTATCAGAACGGATACAATAAGTATTATCGAGCCATGAATAAAGCTCTGTTTTTTCAATAACAACACCTCTTTTTTTATTACTATACAAATATTTTACAATTCTAATGAAATTGTTATAATTATTAAAATTTATGTTGATGTATTAAAAAATATGTGATATAATTATAAAATAATATGGTTTTTATGCACTTTAGTTAAAAGTCACATAAAAAACGACAAAGGGTGGGACACCCTTTTATTATGCATTTTATGCAATAGTTGATAATTTGAGAAGAGGTTGATGTATGAATTATATTTTTTCCGATAGAATTGCTGGCTTGCAAGCATCAGCTATTAGGGAAATCCTAAAGTTTACAGCGTTCCCAGATGTTATTTCATTCGCAGCAGGAAATCCAGCACCAGAAGCGTTTCCTGTTGATGATGTGTCAAGAATTTCTAGTGAACTGTTGAAGGATAATCCAATTTTAGCATTACAGTATAATATAACAGAGGGTTATACCCCTTTGAGGGATTTAATGAAGAAAAGAATGGCAGAAAAGGATTGCTTTACGGATAATGATGAGTTGATTATTACTGCTGGAGCACAGCAAGGGATTGAGCTTTCATGCAAGGTTTTATGCAATGAGGGCGATACGCTTATTTGTGAAGCACCTAGCTTTATTGGCTCACTTAATGCTTTTAAATCTTATAAGGTTAATCTTGTAGGAGTGGAACTTGAAGATGATGGTATAAATCTTGAACAGCTTGAAAACACTTTAAAAGCTAATGCAAACACAAAGGTTTTGTATTTAATTCCTAATTTCCAAAACCCAACGGGTAATACTATGTCTTTGGAAAAAAGGAAGGCTGTTTACGAAATTGCAAGAAAATATGATATTATTATTATTGAGGATAATCCATATGGTGAGCTTAGGTTTGCTGGCGAGGACGTGCCATCTATAAAAAGCCTTGATACTGATGGTAGAGTTATTTATGTTGGTACCTTTTCAAAAATTCTTGCTCCTGGACTTCGTGTTGGCTATGTGTCTGCTCCAAAGGAAGTTATACAGAAGATTGTAGTTTGTAAACAGGTTTCTGATGTTCACACTAATATTTGGGCACAGGCTGTTTGCGAGAGATTTATGGCAACTTGTGACTTGAATGTTCATTTCGATAATCTTAGAGCAGTGTATAAAAGAAAATGCGAGCTTATGCTTGGAGAGATGGATAAACATTTTTCAAAGAAGATTAAATACACTAAGCCTCAAGGTGGTCTGTTTATTTGGGCTACACTTCCAGAGGGTAGTGATATGCTTGGTTTTTGTAAAAAGGCTGTTGAAGAGTATAAGATTGCCGTTGTTCCTGGTAGTGCATTCATGATTAGTGAAAATGATAAAACGAACTCATTCAGGCTTAATTTTTCTACACCAACTGATGAACAGATAGTAAAAGGTTGCGAGATTTTAGGCAGAATGACAAGGGAAATGCTTGATTAAAAAATAAAAGATAAGGAGAAATTTGTTATGGCTGAAAGAAAACGTTCACCATTAAATAGATATCCTGTTACTCAAAAATATTTGGAGGCTAGAGCAGGTGCTATTTCTTTTGCTGCAACTGATATTAAAAAAATGACTGCCCCTGAAAGTCAGGTTTATGGCTTGGTAATCGACATACCTATGGGACCAAATCTACTTTCAACTTTGGTATGCTATGCTAATGGTTCAGCGAACTTGTTTTACAATAATGGAAGTGCATTAGTTGGTGCAGCAACGAAGTTTAGGTCTGTTGCTCATGCTGCGAGAACTCTTGTGCTGAGTGCAGAAAATTGTCTAGCTGCTTCTGAAAAGGTGAATTCCTATGATTTGCCTGTTGGTAGGGTACATTATGTTTATTTCCTTACAAAAAGAGGGTTTATTTATAAGACAGAAATTACTCCAGGTAATTTTAATGAAAATGATAAAGGTAAAAAGCTGTTGTTTCATTTATATCAGAATGTAATGGCTGAAATAAGAGCAGCACAGCTAAAAGAGGAGAAGAAGAATAGAGAAAGCAATAGCTGATTGAAAGGGGATTTTTGTTAATGTCAGAGCAAGAAAAAAAGCTCATATTCAGTGGTATTCAACCAACGGGAACATTTACTCTTGGTAATTATATTGGTGCTATTTGTAACTGGAAAACGTTGCAAGATGAATATAATTGCGTGTATTCTGTTGTGGATATGCACGCTATTACTGTAAAGCAAGACCCTGCAAAGCTCAGGAGCAATTCACTTGACGCTTATGCGTTGTTGCTTGCTTGTGGTATTGATTTGGATAAGTCGATAGTTTTTATACAAAGCCATGTGAAAACTCATGCTGAGTTAAGCTGGATTTTGTCTTGTTCAACTCAGTTTGGTGAGTTGTCTAGAATGACGCAGTTTAAGGATAAGAGTGCGAAACACGCTGATGATATCAATGCGGGGTTGTTTACATACCCAGTTCTGATGGCGGCTGATATTTTGGCGTATAATGCTGACCTTGTACCTGTTGGTGCTGACCAAAAACAGCATCTTGAGCTTGCGAGGAATATTGCACAAAGGTTTAATCAAAGATATGGTGATTTTTTTACTGTGCCTGAACCATATATTTCCGAAGTTGGTGCAAAGGTAATGTCGTTGCAAGAGCCTACTAAAAAGATGTCAAAGTCGGATGAAAATCCTAATTCATGTATATTAATATTGGATGATAAGGATACCATTATTAGGAAGTTCAAGCGTGCTGTAACTGATAGCGATGCAGAGGTTTGCTATCGTGAGGGTAAGGATGGAATTAATAACCTTATGACTATATATTCAACGGTTACTGGAAAAAACTTTGACGAGATTACAAGTGAATTTTCTGGTAGGGGATATGGTGATTTTAAGGTTACTGTTGGTGAGGCTGTTGCCGAACATTTGCGTCCTATGCAAGAAGAATTTATAAAAATTAGAGCAGATAAACAGTATTTGAAGGATAGTTATACGAGTAGTGCAGAAAAAGCTTTGAGGCTTTCACAACGTGTTGTGAGCAAGGCTTATCGCAAGGTAGGCTTTGTTGACGCAAGATAAAAGGTAAATATTTCACAATAATTACAGATATGCATTGTAAATATAGCGAAAATTTAATAAAAACAACGAACTTCGCAAAAACACTTGCAATTTTGAGGAATTTAATGTACTATATAAAAGACATATTTGTGCGGTGTATTTATTTTATGGTGAAAGAGTGAATGATGATAAATTTTAATAAAAGGGAATTTTACTCAATTGATGACTTGCTTAATATTATGCATATACTTCGCAGTAAAGATGGCTGTCCTTGGGATAGGGAACAGAACCATGCTTCCATAAAAAAAGATTTTGTGGAGGAGGTTTATGAGGCAATTGAGGCTATTGATTTGAAAGATAGAGCTTTGCTTCGTGAAGAATTGGGCGATGTTCTTTTGCAAATTGTTTTCCATTGCCAAATTGAAACTGAGGTTAATGGCTTTTCGTTTGATGATGTTTGTGACGAGATTTGTAAAAAGCTGATCATAAGACACCCCCATGTTTTTGGTGATGTTGATGTCAGTAGTACTGATGAGGTTTTAAGGAATTGGGATAGCATTAAAAAGGAAACTAAAGGGCAAGAAACCTATGCAGATACGCTAAAGAGCGTTGCAAAGTCACTTCCAGCTTTAATGAGGGCAGAAAAGGTCGGTAAGAGGGCTATGCGTGCTGGGATGGATTTTAAAGGCTATGAGGATACTATTTCCTGTATAAAGGCTGAATTGTCCGAACTTGAAGATGCTATTAAGAGTGGGAAAGTTGACTGTATTGAGGACGAATTGGGCGACTTGCTGTTTTCATGTGTTAATACTGCAAGGCATTTGAATATTGATGCAGAGGAAGCGTTAACCAAGTCAACTGATAAGTTTATTAAGCGTTTTGATGAAACGGAAAAGAATATTAGGCTAAAAGGGATTGATATGAAGTCCCTTAGCATAGATGAGATTGATGTCTATTGGCGTGAGGCTAAAAAGAAGTTAATCCAAAAGTAAATGAATAATAAAATGGAGGTAATAAAAATGACAAAATCAGAGTTAATCGCTGTTGTTGCTGACAAGACTGAAATGACTAAGAAGGATGCTGATACTGCTGTTAATGCAGTTATTACAGCAATCACTGAGGCTTTAGTTGAGGGCAATAAGGTTCAAATCATTGGATTTGGTACATTTGAAGTTCGTGACCGTAAGGAAAAGGAATCTATCAACCCAAGAACAAAGGAAACTTTCATTTCTCCTGCAAAGAAAGCTCCTGCATTCAAGGCTGGTAAGGCTTTGAAGGAAGCTGTAAACACAAAGTAGACTTTGTATAAGAATATTGAATTCAACAAAAGCAGGGAGCGGATTACCGTTCACTGCTTTTGTTTTTACAATATATGAATTTAGGTTGATTTTTGTCGTATTAACCATTTTAGTATAAATATTTAGCGAATATAATTTTGGAGGATTTTATGAGATTAGATAAATATCTTAAAGTAACACGCTTGATAAAGAGGCGAACAATTGCAAATGAGGCTTGTGATGCGGGCAAAATACTTGTGAACGATAAGGTAGCAAGGGCATCTTATGATGTTAAAGTAGATGATATAATTTTCATTAATATGGGACAAAGACCATTAAAGGTTAAGGTTTTGTCGATTTCTGAACACGCAACAAAGGATAATGCAGCAGATAATTATATTGTGGTAGAATAAAATTAGCTGTCTAGGGGAAAATCCTCTAGACAGCTTTTTTGTAGAGTTAGTGTACCATTATTTTCATGATTTGGCATTGGTTTTAACCTTACCCTTTGTGATGTAGGGTTTGTTGAGGAAAGGAATCCAGTTTACCAAAAGTGAAACCATAATTCCGATTGTGGTGTCAATCATTCTGTTTATAGCATAGAGCAACGCTGTGTCTGCGGTGTTTCCTCTATATGATATAACGATACTTAAAAATACAACACAGGCTAATTCAGTGGAATCGGGACGCTTGATTTTTACTGTTATGAATATAAGTGGAATTAATGCAAGTGAGCTAATGAAATATTCCACAAGCTTATTAATTCCAAAAGGAAAATAATTAAAAGCTAGCAATAATAAAAGCCCATAAATACCACCTATAATAGTTCCAATCATTCGATTAATTGAAACCTCTTTGCTTATTTTAATATCTTTTTGCATACATAAAATTGCAGAAATTACAGAATAAAACGGGTTATATATATCACGAAAATAGCTGAGTGCAAAGCATAAAAAGGCTGCAATGGAAGTTTTGATAATTCGTAAACCTACTTTTATTTTTGGCATTCTAACCTCCTAAACAACATTCTAGGGCAATCACAGTAATGTGGTTGCCCTTAAAAACGTCGAAATTATTTGAATTAATCAGCAGAATTTGCACCAACTGCTGCGATAACTTCTGATAAAAGGTTGCTTGGAAGTGGCTCGTAGCGTAAAAATTCAGTAGTAAAGCTACCCATTCCTTTGGTAACCTGTCTAATATACATAATGAAGTCATGCATTTCACGAGTAGGTACTTCTGCACAAATTTCAGTCATACCTTTCTCCATCGGGTTCATTCCAATCACACGCCCACGACGTTTGTTGAGTTCACCCATAACATCACCAGTGTTTTCATCTGGAATAATAACCGATAGACTTTCAATCGGCTCAAGCATAATCGGGTCAGCCTGTTTCAAGCCTTCTTTAAAAGCAATTGATGCAGCTATTTTAAACGCCATTTCAGAGGAATCAACAGGGTGATATGAACCATCAACAAGTATCGCTTTAAGTCCTGCAACAGGACAGCCAGCAAGCACGCCTTTTTTCACGGATTCTTGCAGTCCTTTTTCAACAGCAGGGAAGTAATTTCTTGGTACAGCACCACCGAAAACCTTCTCCTCAAATATAAGTTCATTACTAATACAAGGCTCAAATTCAATCCACACATGCCCAAACTGACCGTGTCCACCAGTTTGTTTCTTATGTTTACCCTCAACCTTAACCTTTTTTCGTATAGTTTCCTTATAAGCAATTTTAGGAATAGAAAGGTCCACATCTGCACCAAATTTACTCTTTAGCTTTGTGGTAGCACTTTCAAGATGTTGCTCACCCAAACCACTTAATATCTGTTCACCTGTAAATAAATCCTGAATATAGGTAAGAGTTAAATCTTCCTCAAGCAAGCGTTTGATACCAGCAGAAATCTTGCTTTCATCGCCCTGTGTCTTTGCTCTAGCAGACATTGAATAGCAAGGCTTAGGGAATTCAATTTCAGCGAATGAAACAATTCTACTGCTATCACAGAGTGTCTCAGATGTATTAGCATTAATTTTTGTCGTAACTGCAATATCACCAGCATTAGCCGATGAAACCTCTATTTGTTTTTTACCCATAAGCTTATAAAGCTTACCAATCTTTTCAGTTTGCCCAGTTGTAGCATTAATCAGCTCACAATCGCTAGAAAGTGTTCCACTCATAACCTTTAGGTATGACATTTTACCTACAAACGGGTCAGCAATTGTCTTGAACACAAACGCAGCCACAGGTTGAGCAGAGTCGCAAGGCACTTCAACAACAGAGCCATCTTTTGCAATTGCACTAGGAACAGGTCTTTCATTTGTTGATGGAAGCAGTAGCGAAAACTCTTTTAGTAGCATATCCACACCAGCAAGAGTAGTTGAGGAAACACACACAACAGGAGTTATGATACCGTCATTCATACCCTTATGTATCCCTTTTACAATTTCCTTTTTAGTAAACTCCTCACCCTCAAAAAACTTCTCCATAAGGCTTTCGTCAGTTTCAGCAACAGCCTCACTAATAGCAGCAATCAATCCATCAAGACGATAATCCATCTTTTCAGAAATAGCAGAAGTAGGCATTTCAGTTTCAACAGCGTTGCCTTTTTCATCATATTTATATGCTTTCATTTCTATCAAATTAACATATGATACAATCTTCCTGTCTTGAATCACAGGCACAATTACAGGACAAACCGTAGGTCCGAACACAGTTTTTAGGTCGGTTAAAACATTATAGAAGTTTGCATTTTCATCATCAATCTTAGTGATTACAAACATTTTTGATTTCTTCAAATTTTCAGCAAGTTCATATGCTTTTTTAGTACCTGTTTTCACCCCAGACTTAGCTGAAACAGTAATCATAGTAGTATCGCCAGCATAGATACCCTCATACATACCACCAGCAAAATCAAACAACCCAGGAGTATCCAAAATATTGATTTTTCTATCATTATAATTAAAAGATGCAAGAGCAGAGCTAAGAGAATAGTTGCGTTTAATTTCCTCAGGTTCGTAATCGCAAACGGTTGTTCCCTCAACAATTTTTCCTAATCTATCAGTAGCACCAGCCTTATAAAGCAACGCTTCTACTAGGGAAGTTTTTCCAGAGCCGTAATGACCAGCGAGTGTAATATTTTTAATTTTATCAGTTTCAAAAGTGTTCATTATGCTAATCTCCTTTAATTCAAAATGTAAAAGTAATATTAACATTATAGCACTTTCTACAACTACATACAAGGCAGAAAGCGTATTTTTATATAACAATACAAATAAAGAAGATTTTATTGTGCATTTTAGCCAATTCTTTACATACTTTCATAATAATTTGGAAACAATTATTTATGTATTATTAATCATTCATTAACATGTAAAATACTTCATGGTATTGATTGGATATACAAATGGCAAGGATTACTCCTTGCCATAAAAAATATATAAACTAAATTTTTCTTAATTTTACTACTCCCACAGAAATTAATGCCCAAAGCATATTGTAGATAAGCAGTGCTGAAACAGATATATGCCAATAAGCTTTCATCGCCATGAAAACAGTCACTATTGCAAAGCCGAGAATAGCAGATGTCGCTTGAAGAATAGTACCAAACAAAGAGGTCTGTCTTATTGAATTTGTGCTGATAAGTAGTTGAGCAAAGGCAGAGAACTTGCCATTACAAGCCATAGATGCACTTTGAGTTTTTACAGTGCTTGTTTCGCCATCAAAGATTTTGTGCATTTTTGATGGAATTATTTTTATCATATCTTCAGAAATTTTAAACAGCTTTGATATTCTTGTCAATGAAATAAAAGAATCAATACTCTTAATGATAAGATAAATTCCTTCATTTTGTATTTCCTTTAACCAATGCTTAACCTCAACACTAGCATTAACCTCAATAATAAACATAGCAGAAAGATTTCCCGAAACAGAGAGATAAACAGCGTCCTTACCATTTTCAGTATATTCAAACTCTTTAGTTTTAGATGGAATTCCCTCAATATTATGGCTAGTCATCAATGCACGATTACCGAGCAGAACACGTTTGTTGTTAATCCAACCACAAATGCCCATAGAGTCCTCATAAATAAAATTTTCAACAGGATAAAGCATTTTATTATCACCTGAAACCATGCTACTAAACATTTCACTAAGTATACTTCCAGCATGAATTGTAAGACTTGCAGCAAGCACAATTGCATCATCAATTTTAAAATCCGAATATGGTTTGATAGCAGACAGATTTACCATACCTTTAGGGAAAAGGCTTTTTGCATCAACCATAATTGAATTTGTATCATAGAAATCATCAACGCTTTGGTAACCAAGCATAACGCTTGATGATTTATTGAACTTTTTTGAGGCAGCAGAAAGTGGAATGTTTGCAACAAGAGTCATTGCAAAGCACGAGCAAGCACTTATAAACATAGAAAATATAGAAGCACCAGCAGCTAATGCAGCCATATCAACGATTACATCAGGTGAATCTGTAAGCTTTATTGCACTAAAAATGGAGATTGCAAGCGATAGAACAAGTGCAATAGGAGTGAAAACCTTACAAAACCTATCAGCTATATCAGTTGAGAATGTGTATTTAATGAAATCGGATAGGGATTCGGTTTTACGCATTGTAGTAAGAATAGGGTAGTCACCCATAGTTCCTCTAGTTATGCTTTCAGCCTTGCGTTCATCTGTGACAAAAACAATAGCGTGCTTGTCTTTATTAAGCGTTAAAAATTCAATATTCTTAGATGCACGACATACAATCAAGAGTTTACCAACTGCATTAAAAAGCAATGATAAAATAGCTATCGGCATAAAGATATGTACTTTTCCAACTTCAAGCATAGTGGTATCAAACATAATTAAAAATCCTGCTATAATACAAGCAACTGCTGAAAGAGAAGTAAGGCTATCGCAGTCTGCATTAAGTGTAAACAGTTTTTTCAAGCCATTAATGATAACAGGTAGGGAAGTTAGAATTGACACGCCACCGAGCATAATCATAGTAAATGCAAAGCTTTGTGGTGCTGTTGCAGACTTAAAAGCTGGAAGTGTAGGCAAGTCATAATCATTTGCCAAAGTGATATATGTACTAAAAACAGCCATAATAGTCAGCACAATTATTCTGAATATAATTGTACCCTTTAGATTGAAAATATCCGTAGTAATCTTTTTCAAATCGTCAGCACTGTCTTTTTTCTTTTTCACCCTATCTTTTTTATTCACACGTTTAGGACGTTCAGGTTTTATATATATATCAACCGAACTATCCTGTTTATTTGCTTGAGGATAAGTTTTCTTTTTAACAGGAATATCATAAACCTTTTCTGATTCCGATATACCAGCATTTAAAACTTTCTTTTCATATTCAGGTGTAGGTCTAGAAACCTTTCTTTTCACCTTCCTACCTTGCAAAAGCTTTTCTTCTTTTGCTCTTGTAGAATTCCTCATTGGGCGAATTTTAGGGTTGGAATCGTAATCCTCCGTAAGTGGCTTAACGTTTGGAGGCATAACAAATTCCTCTTTTGGACGATTAAGCTTTCGCTCATATGAGCCATCCAAACTACTGCCACCATAAGTGTTTGGAAAAGTGGGTGCAGGGCTATCATCAGCTACTTTAACCTTTTCAGTTGCAGTAGGAATGTATTTATTATCACTATTAGTAGTATTATTATCATTTTCAGTAACAGTACTTAAATTAGACGCTTTTTCATAATCTTTGGAAATAATATTGTGTAGCTTTTCATCATCATATGATTCCTTGTTGACAGCTTTTGAATTATCCTCCGCAGAGGAATATTCGTTTAGAATATCATCCAGCGAGAATTTCTGATTGGGCATTATAACACTCCTTTCGAGCCTTGTCTTTGGCGAACTGCTTCATACATAAAAATACCAGCAGCAACAGATGCGTTAAGGGATTCAATTTTTCCGAGCATAGGAAGATTTAACAGAAAGTCACATTTATCCTTAATAAGTCTGCCTAATCCAGAACCCTCAGAACCAATTACAAGTGCGATACTACCCTTTAAATCCGTTCCAGTATAGCTTTCACCGCTTGCATCAGTGCCATAAATCCACACGCCTTTTTTCTTTAGCTCATCAATAGTAGACGCAAGATTTGAAACCCTTGCAACAGGCAGCCAGCTTGCAGCTCCCGCAGAGGTTTTATAAACAGTATGGTTAAGAGAGGCACTATGTCTTTTAGGAATAATAACACCATCAGCACCCGATGCTTCAGCAGTTCTTATAATAGCACCAAGATTATGAGGGTCTTCTATTTCGTCACAAATTATAATAAAAGGAGATGTTCCTTTTTGAGTTGAAACGTCAAGAATATCTTGAAGAGTGACATATTCTGCACAAGCACCAGTGGCGATAATGCCTTGATGTGAGCCACCATTAGCCATGAAATCAAGTTTTTGCATACTTACATCTTTAACGACAACACCTTTTTCTTTAGCCAGCGAGCAAATTCGAGCAATGCTTCCACCATTTCCAGTAACATATATGGTATCCAAAAGTTCATTAGATTTTAAAGCTTCTAAAACAGGATTTCTCCCGATAATTATTTTACCCTTAAAGTTATTATCAATCATTTTAAACCTACTTATCTTATTTTTTAATTAAACATTACAATAATCTTAATTATAACAGTTTTATTAAGAAAAAACAACTTATTTTTTAAATTTTAATAACTTTTTGATTACATATTAGAAAATAATACATAAAATATAAAAACTTTGATATAGATGGCTGTTATTAGTTAAACTTCCATAAATATAATTGACTAATAAAGGGTTAATATTCATAATATTGCTTTCAATTTTCTTTTCACTAAATTTAACATTCAGAAAGTATATTTAAAGAAAAAAAGCAAACGAAAAACCACCACCCATACATTAATGAGTGGTGGTTTCAGCTATTTAATCGGTATCCTTAAAACTTGATTAGCATAAATTATTTCATCAGCAGACATTCCATTCAACTCAACAATTTCCATATATCGTGAGCCACTACCAAGTTCATTTTCAGCAATACGCCAAAAACTGTCGCCCTTTTTGACAATGTATTCACGGTGTTGAGGAGTTGGAGTTTCATTATAAAAACCGTTGAGATTATGAGCCTTCATGATGCTAGCATAATCCTTATATGCATAATCCAAGCAAACATTTCCCTTTATACCCGAAACAGTTCCAGTATGACTAAACTGCCATACACCGAATGGTGTCGAATAATTTGGCTGTTCAACTCCTGTATGTGCAACCCAAATATCAAAACGTTTGCGAAGCTCCTCAGAAATAAAATCCCGTAAAAAGCTTGCATAGCTATAAATTGAAACGTAATAACCAGCATTTTCAACTGTATGACAGAATATGCTTGCGATATTAGAAACAACGGTACTACCTAATATCTTCTGTCGCTCCTCCTCAATATCAAAGCTTACAGGAAACTCAAACTGCTTTCCCTTTATAACCTCAAGGCAAGCCTCAGCCTCAAGCCTTGCGTCATCAGCATTTGTAGCATAGCTATACCAGTAACAGCCTACCTTTAGTCCTACTGCCTTTGCACCTGCATAATGGCTTTCAAACATGGCATCTTTTTGACTTGCAAACTTGCCATATCCAGCACGGATAATAACAAAATCAAAGCCATCAGCCTTTACCTTTTCAAAATTAACATTGTTTTGTGCATAAGAAATATCAATACCTTTAGTCATAAATTATTCCTCCTTCTTATCTTGTTTCGGCATCTCGTCAGTCATTGCAATCAGAAACTTACTAATGAACTCTTTTGACTTTTTCGGAACAGGCAATCCACAAAGCACCATGTTTTTAAGGATACTTGCACACTCATATAAAGTAAAAAGCAACGAAAAAAATTCCGATAAGCCAACCTTTTTCAAGCCTATAGACTTCATAATTTGTTCAGGAACCATGAAAAGAAAATCTATGTCTATAAGTGTATCAGCAAAGCAAAGTGCAATAATACTTATCAGCATAGCAGTTTTTCGTATTCCTCCATTAATACCAATAGTGCTGTTGAATTTGCGTTCCTTAACAGCCCTTAAAAGTCCGAGTATTGTGTCTAGTGCGATTGCTATACAAATCAAAATTATGAACGGATTATTTGCGATAATTGTTGAGTACTTCTCCATAATTATACCTCCTTTTGTTTTTGCCCCTCACCAGTAGAGATATAACAAGAAAATGTGTACGTTAATGTACACATCAAAAATAAAAAGCAGTGACATGGAAAATCCACATCACTGCTCACATTTTAAATTATAATAGACAAGTTTAAATCAATAATGTCCTGTTGTATCTGGCATTAACTTAAACTCAATATCGAACTCTGTTCTATTTTCATTTTCGTCTAGTCTTACGACCTTAGCATGAACAATATCATCTGCCTTTTTTTCGCTGATAGCAGATATAAATGAGTCATAATCAGGAACATCAACGCCCTCTGCACTTACAATGAAGTCATATAGCTGTAAATCCGTATTAGAAATATCACAAGTTTCATCAATTGAGAGAATTAAAAGCCCATTCAAATCCTCAGGAATATCATAATCATACTTTTCCCTAAACATTCCATTTGCTATTTCAGTAGTTGCTTCATAGAATGAGATACCAACCTTAATCCTACCTGAAATATATCCCTGTATCATTAGCTCTTCAAGTATCGGTTTTGCTTCATTAATAGTAATAGCAAAGCCAAGTCCCTCATAACTTGAGTCAACGTATTTTGATGAGGTAATTCCGATAACCTGCCCATACATATTTACCAATGCACCACCAGAGTTTCCAGGACTTATCGCAGCATTAGTTTGAATACAATTCATTTCCAAGCCTATTGTATCAGTTCTAATAGGTCTATTTATACCAGAAACAATTCCGTCAGTAACAGTTCCAGTAAGCCCAGCAGGGTTGCCGATAGCCATAACCTGTTCACCCACCTTAACGGTTGAAGAATCGCCAAAGGTAGCATTTGTAAGATTTGTTGCATTTATTTTTATAACAGCAATATCAGTTTTCGTGTCTTTGCCTACAATCTGTGCCACATAATCAGTTCCATCGGATAGAACAACTTTATATTCCGTTGCATTATCAAGCACATGAGCATTTGTAGCAATATAGCCATCAGCTGACATAATAATTCCAGAGCCACTTCCCACAGGTTCAAAGCTAGAAATCTCTTTATTATAAGTGAATATCTCAACAATTGAGGGTTTAAGAAGTTGAGCAATGCCCTCAGTTGTATATTTTCCACTTTCATCAATATGTTGTTCATCAATCATAGGTTTGTTTTCAGTTTGCAACAAAAACTGCTTATTGACATTAGCCATAATATTATCAGCAAGGCTTCCCTTAGCAATATCAGAAATAACGCAATAAAAAGTAAGAGCAATAATAAGAACAAATATAATGATTAATATTGCAATTGAGGACTTTGAAAACACCTTTGGTTGCTTTTTTTCATCATCATAATATTTGTAATAGCGATACATTTCCTTCATGTTCTTGTTAGATTTCTGAGATATAAGTGGTTGAGCCGTATATTGAGGATTTCCTGTGTTATTATGGTACATAGCGTGGGTATTGTCGGAATTGTTCGTATTGATATTTTCAGCTTCAGCATTGGGCGAATAAATTCTGTCACCATCATTAAAATAATTATTATCCATATGAAATATCACCTTCTTTAATCAAGCTTTTTTAATGGGAGTTCAATTACAAATTCAGTATATTCATCTTTAACGCTCTTGACAGCAATAGTACCGTTATGGAGATTAATAATAGAGCGAACGATAGAAAGCCCCAGACCTATTCCAGTAGCATCAGCACTACGGGATTCATCAGTTTTATAAAACCTTTTAAAGATTTTTGGGATTTCATCTTCAGATAATCCCTCACCTGTATTTTTCAAGCTAATAATAGCATACTTTTCAGTTTGAGATATACTAATTGTTATTATACCACATTCACTAACAAATTTAACAGCATTTTCGATAATATTATAAAATAATTGTGAAAGCAAGTCTTTGTCAGCACTAATTACAACTTTAGGACTATCAAGCCCCTCAACATTAACTTGCTTTTCATTTATTCTCTTTTCAAACATAAGAATTGTCTTAATGGACATATCTGTAATGTCAACATTTTCATAATTAATTTGCATTTCATTCGCTTCAAATTTTGAAATATTAAGCATTGTTTTTACAAGCCTTGACAAACGCCTTATTTCGTCAGAAACAAGCTCCATATAATGTTTTTGTTCATCCTTAGGAATAGTTCCATCAAGAATTCCATCAATAAACCCACCAATAGTAGTCATAGGTGTCCTTAACTCATGAGAAACATTTGCAATAAAGTTTTTATGTGTAGTTTCATTTTTTTCAATCGTATTCGCCATTTCATTAAATGACAACGCCAGTCGACTGAACTCCTCTGTATCCTCAATAGGAAGTCGTTGCGAGTAATCACCCTTAAAAAAGTTTTCAGTTTTTTTAGACATCTCAGTAAATGGTCGAGTTATTTTTCTAGTTGTAACAAAGAATAAAACTGAAGTTAAAAGTGTAATAGACGCAGCAATAATGCCGAAACATATAAATAAATTCTTAGAAAAAGAATCTATATCAACAGCAGATGTAGTCGCAAGCAAATAATAATCCACAGGCTTTTCATTAGGTCTTTCTACAGTAAACTTTTGTATGCGACAAGCACTTAACTCCGACGTTATACCATTAAGATAACCAACTTTAAAATAGACATTATTACTATCATGCTTTTCCAGAAAGGATTTGCTGAAAATTGCAGACTTAATCTCATCATTCCCAGAATCCTTAGAATCAGCACCAATTATAAAATTACCTTTTGAATCAAAAATATACAGATTTACGCTATAACCAATGCGTTTATCTTCAAGTTCCTCATGAGTTTGATAGCTATTAACATCTAAATAGGATTCATACCCAGTTGAAATCTTTTCAATAACCACATCAGAAACATTATCCAGTTTATCACGCTTTTCATATTGATAAAGTCGATTAGAATATATAAGTAGAGAAGCACCCATAATTAAAATACTAATTATAAGAAAAGTAGTACAAATATAATAAAATTTTGAGAAAAAACTTTTTTTCATATTCCTCTACCTTTCGTATAATTTAGATAAAACATTAACAATATACCTAAACGAATAAAACCTTAATAAAGGGGACAACAGCCCCCTTTATTTATCGAAATAGTAAACAGAAATTAATCTCTTTCATCAGCTTCAAATTTATATCCAACGCCCCAAACAGTTTTCAACGCCCACTTGTCAGAAATTCCTTCAAGCTTTTCTCTTAATCTCTTAATATGCACGTCAATAGTTCGAGAGTCACCGTAATATTCAAACCCCCACACCTCATCCAAAAGTTGGTCACGAGTATAAACTCTATTTGGATTAGAAGCGAGATAAAACAACAATTCAAGTTCTTTTGGAGGCGTGTCAAGCACAATATCGTTAACCTTTAGCTCATAGCGAGTCATATTAACGGATAGCTTATCGTATTTAACTTCTTTAATTTCACTTTTCTGTGGCACATGGCCAATACGGCGAGAGATAGCCTTAATTCTAGCGATAACCTCTTTAGTATCGAATGGCTTAACAATATAGTCATCAGCACCCAATTCAAGACCTAAAACCTTATCAAAAGTTTCACTTTTAGCAGTTATCATAATTATTGGAACATTAGATTTCTTTCTTATTTCCCTACAAACCTGCCAACCGTCAAGACCTGGAAGCATAATATCAAGCAGAACAATATCAGGCTTTAGTGCATGAAACTTCATAACAGCTTCCTCGCCGTTATAGGAAAGGATTACGCCGAAGCCCTCTTTTTCTAGGTATAGACGTAGCAAATCACAAATATTTTTATCATCATCAACGATAAGAACTTTTTCTAGTGACATAGTAAACTCCTTTGCAAATAAAATTAATAGAGCTGTAACATTAAACTCACACAACTATAGTTAAAACACAATTTCGTAATATTTATTATCATTATACAACATAATGTTAAAACTTAATACTTATTATTATGAATAAACTATGAATAGACTATGAACGTCACGGAAGTTGATGGAAAAACTTGAAATAGTAACAAAAATAAATAAATTATCTATGAATAATGCCGAAAAAGGCTTTGAATAAGAGCAAAATTTTGTCGCATTGTACAAAAATAAAATTTTTATATGAAATACTATTGATTTTTTTTTATAAATTGTTAAAATAGTATTAGCACTCAAAGTAGTAGAGTGCTAAAAACACATATATATTACTAATGATATACAAGGAGGAAAACAGATATGACAATTAAACCATTGGCAGACAGAGTTGTTGTTAAAATGACAGAGCCTGAAGAGATTACAAAGGGTGGAATTCTGATTCCAGGTTCAGCAAAGGAAAAGCCACAGATAGCTGAGATTATTTCAGTTGGTCCTGGCGGTATTGTTGACGGAAATGAAGTTAAAATGTATGTTAATGTTGGCAATAGAGTTCTTATGAGTAAATATTCAGGTACAGAGGTTAAGATAGACGATGTTGATTATATAATTATTCGTCAAGATGATATTTTAGCTATTGTTGAATAATTAATATTATAAACAAAATAAACAAATAAAAATAACAAATGGGAAAAGGAGATTTTAATTATTATGGCTAAAGATATAATTTACGGTGAACAGGCTAGAAAAGCTCTTCAGACGGGTATTGATAAACTTGCAGATACTGTTAAAATTACATTAGGTCCAAAAGGCAGAAATGTTGTTTTAGATAAGAAATTCGGCTCGCCACTTATCACAAATGATGGTGTTACGATTGCTAAGGAAATTGAACTTGAAAATGCATTTGAGAACATGGGAGCACAGCTTGTAAAAGAGGTTGCAACAAAAACTAATGATGCAGCTGGTGACGGTACAACAACTGCTACATTGCTTGCACAGGCTATTATTCGTGAGGGTATGAAAAACATAGCTGCTGGTGCTAATCCAATGATTGTTAAGAAAGGTATAACAAAGGCTGTTGAAGTTGCAGTTGAGTCGATTGTTGCTAATTCTAAGGCAGTTGATGGCAGAGATGATATAGAGAGAGTTGCTACTGTTTCTTCATCTGATGCGGAAGTTGGAAAGCTGATTGCTGACGCAATGGAAAAGGTTACGGCAGATGGTGTTATTACTCTTGAGGAGAGCAAGACTGCTGAAACATATAGCGAAGTCGTTGAGGGTATGCAGTTCGATAGGGGTTATATTTCACCTTATATGGTAACTGATACAGAGAAGATGGAAGCTATTATTGATGATGCTTACGTTCTTATAACTGATAAGAAGATTGCATCAGTTCAAGAGATTTTGCCATTGCTTGAGCAAATTGTTCAATCGGGCAGAAAGCTTGTAATAGTTGCTGAGGATATTGAGGGTGAGGCATTAACAACACTTATTCTTAATAAGCTAAGAGGTACATTTGTTTGTGTTGGAGTTAAGGCTCCTGGCTTTGGCGACAGACGTAAGGAAATGCTAAAGGATATTGCTATTCTAACTGGTGGAGAGGTTATCACTGATGAGCTAGGTCTTGACTTGAAGGAAACAACGATTGAACAGCTTGGTAGAGCTAGTCAAGTTGTTATTCAAAAGGAAAATACAATTATTGTTAATGGAAATGGCGAATCATCAGAAATTAAGAATAGAATTGCACAGATTAAGTCGCAGATTGAAACAGTTACATCTGATTTTGATAGAGAGAAGCTACAGGAAAGACTTGCTAAGCTTTCAGGTGGTGTAGGTGTTATCAAGGTTGGTGCAGCTACTGAAATAGAGATGAAGGAAAAGAAGCTTAGGATTGAAGATGCTCTTGCTGCTACAAAGGCTGCTGTTGAAGAGGGCATTGTTGCAGGTGGTGGTGTAGCACTTATCAACGCTATGCCAGCAGTTGAAAAGCTTATCCCAACACTTGAGGGGGATGAGAGAACAGGTGCAAGGATAGTGCTTAGAGCATTAGAAGAACCTGTTCGCCAGATTGTTATTAATGCTGGACTTGAGGGTAGTGTAATTCTTGAGCAAGTTAAGCGTTCACGCAAGGTAGGATATGGCTTTGATGCATATAATGAAACATATGTTGACATGATACCATCAGGTATTGTTGATCCAACTAAGGTTACACGTTCTGCATTACAGAATGCTGCATCAGTTGCAGCAATGGTGTTGACAACAGAAAGCCTTGTTGCTGATATAGAGGAAGAAAATCAAATGCCAGCAATGCCACAGGGCGGAATGGGAATGTAAAACAAGCCCGAAATAAATTTTAAATAAATTAATAAGTCGACACTATGTTAAATGGTGTTGACTTTTTATTTTAGAACTTATTTACTATTAGAAATTAGAATAATATTACATGTTTTTGACAAACTGAGATTAATGTGGTATAATTCTAAAGTATATTTGTAATTTCACTTAGAAAAGGTGCGGAGTTTTGACATGGTATTTAATGTAATTAATGTTTAACTGTGATATTAATGATGTCATATTAATTACGCAATAGAATGATTAAAAGGGAAAGGAAGTATAATGTTAGAAAGTAAAAAAAATAGAGTTGGGATTGGCTTTGCAACAGGACGAAAAGGATTTCAAAAAATACTTAAAACCAATGTGTATAATTGGAGGGAAAGTGGAGTAACTGACAGAAATAATGTTGATTTATGTCTATTTGTCGCTTATGACTTAAAATATTCTGATACGAAAAGAACTGATTATACGAATATAAGGGAAGATGTTCGTGAATTGATTGACGAAACTTGCTTTATAGGTAATACATTGATGAAAGCTGAAATAGCGACAATGATTGATGAGGGCGTAATTGATGAGAATGAGGCTGATATTCTTTTTAGAAAAGGATATGCAGGCAAAAGAAATTCTGTTCTCTATATGGCAATGAAAAATAAAATAGATTATTTGTTATTTTTAGATGATGATGAGTATCCAATGGCAGTTTCAGAAGCAGACTCTTCGATTAATTGGGAGGGGCAACAGGTTCTTACAACGCATTTAAAATATATAATTGATTCTGATATTACAAATGGTCATCATTGTGGATATATTTCACCAATTCCACATATTGAGTTTAGTGAAGTGCTGAATGAAGATGATTTTAGGCTTTTTATTGAGGCTATAAGTAATGATATTGTAAAATGGGATACGGTTCGTTCTGCTATGAAAAATGGTGGAGTGACTTATGCAAATCAAAACGTTCTTGGCAATTTAGAAGCTGAGGAGGTTGAAGAAACTAATCACTGTAAGTTTATTTCAGGTGCAAATCTATGCATAAATCTTACTAAGCCTGAAAGAGTTAGTTCTTTTTATAACCCACCAGAAGCTAGGGGTGAAGATACGTTTTTAAGCACCTGTTTGAGTGATAAAAAGGTGTTGAGAGTGCCTTGTTACGCTTTTCATGATGGATTTTCTGTTTATAGACATATAATGGACGGGGTGTTGCCAGTAGATTTAAAGCGTATTGAGGCTAATTCAGAAAAGGTGATTACCCGTTTCTATCGTGCTTGTATAGGTTGGATAAGATATAAGCCTTTGCTGATTTACATAACTCAAAGGGAGCAGTATGAGGGTAAAATTGCTGAAATGCGTAGCAAGCTTGAGAAAACACTTCCTAATGTTTGCAGTCATTTTAATAAGCCAGAGTTTATGAATATACTTAAAGAGTTGAATAAGTATGATAGGAATGTGAAAAAGCATTATAATCAGTATGTGAGGACACAGGAAACTTGGACTAAGATTACAAAGTATTTAGCGTTGCAAAAATAAAAATATAATTCTTTACAAAGGGTGGATAATATAGTATAATAAATTATTGTCGGTTGCTCTTGTATTAAATCGGAATATGGTTAGAATCCATAACAGCTCGCACCTACTGTATTCAGCTACGAAACCTATATAACCACCAGTGAAATGGGAAGGATAGGGATTAGGCTTGAGGCTGTAAGTCAGGAAACTTGCCGACAGTATTAAACATATCTTTCGGTGAGGAATGACGGTGTTAGTGTGCATATATTATGTAACTTTTGCATATAAAACTATACACTGCTTTTACCACCTTGATTAATAAGGTGGTTTTTTTACTGAAAGAAATAAATATTTGCATAAATTATGCAGAAAATGAGGAGAATGTAAAATGAAGAAAATTATTTCAATGGTATTGGCTGTAGCAGTTATGGTATGTGCGACTTCTGTATTAGCAACAGCAGAAAGCAACAATTCAAAGGAGATTATGCAGAATACTATCAGCTACGCTAGTGATGTGCTATTTGCAGATGATGAGCCAACGTACATGGATGAGTGGTATGTTTTTGCATTAGCGAGAAGTGGTGAGAGTTCTGTACAGGACTTGCTTGACGCTTATTATAGTAATGCAGAAGAAGATTTTATAGCAAAAGAGGGTAAATATACTGATTATTCGGGTGCTGAAAGTCTTGGTGAATATGTGCGAGTTGCATTAACTCTTACAGCAATAGAGAAAGATATTAGGGATTTTGGTGGCTATGATTTGCTT
>CAZSZG010000019.1:0-4929 GCA_964610805.1 uncultured Oscillospiraceae bacterium | reverse complement strand
TACTCTGATTATAGTGATGAAGTGGAAAATGCACTACTAAATAGTTTGAGTTATTTGTTGGAGCAACAGAATTCAGAAGATGGTGCGATTATGTCATGGGGTGCATCAAACCCTAGTTCAACAGCACAGACGATAATTACTGCTAGCTTGATTGATGAGGAAGTTTATGATTACTTTACAACGGATAATGGAAATTCATTATTAGATGGCTTGCTTACATTTGCAGTTGCAGATGGTGGCTATTATGAGCCATATTATGGTGCTGAGGCTGGTTCAGATTATTTCGCTACTAGTCAGGCATTGCAAGCAGTTGTTGCATACGACAGAATGGTTAGTGGTAAAACAGATTTATTTGATTTCTCTGATTTAGGGGAGGAAGAAGTAATTGTAACAGAAACTACAATTGCAACAGAAACAACGGTTGTTACTACAACTAAACCTAATACAATTGACAGCTCGCCAAAAACAGGTGATACGTCTGCAATAGGATTTATAGGTTTAATATCTGGAATAGCTATTTTGACAGCATTTACTGTAAGAAAGTCCAAAGATGAGAAATAGAAAGTTTAACGCCTTAGTGGTATTATTACTTTTAGTCATATCCATGCTTTTTACTGGTTGTTCGGTGGAAACGGTTGATGAATATAATAGCAGAATGAATTTGACACAGGATATTGAAGAAACAACTTCGATAACAGCTAAAGCTGATAATGCCGAAAGCATAACAGAAAAAGAAACTGTCAAAAGTGATGATACAGAAATTTCGCAAACGGAAACATCGGTGAATGATACGGTAACGCAAACATCAACGCAAAGGGAAGAGTCAACATCACCTATACAGGCAACTGACAAGCCACAAATACCGATACAGAGTAGTGTTGAAACTGCACCTCCAAATCAAACGGTACAGGAAACTGATAAAAAAACTGTCAAGGTAAAAATAGCTATACGTTGCGAAAAAGCAGTGGAAAATTGGGATAAGCTTAATGATAGTGCCAAAAATGAAAGCATTGTTCCGAAAAGTGGAATTATTCTTGATATGCAGGATTATAATGCGAAAGAGGGCGATACTGCTTTTGATGTGCTGAAAAGTGCGTGTGAAAGCAATGGGATAAGCCTTAATTATACAGGTAATGTAAAGCGTAAAACTATTTATATAAATGGGATAAATGGCTTGTATGAACGTGATTGTGGGAGTGCGAGTGGTTGGGTTTATTCCATAAATAATGAATTTCCAATGGCAAGTTCTGGTGGTTATACAGTAAAAGATGGGGACATTATAGAGTTTCATTTTACAGATGGCTCAAAAGTATTTTAGCATAGAACTTCTTATCCGAGTTACCAACATTTCTTATAAATTATTTTATGAGAAGGTAAAATACATAAATTAGGGGGCAATTGAGATGAATCTGAGGTTATGGCTAGAAAAAACATGGGTGATAATATTAGTTTTAATATTTATCCCACCACTAGGAATATATCTAATGTGGAAATATTCTTCATGGGAAGATAGAACAAAAATAAGAGTAACTGGCTTAGCGATAACTGACATAATATTCGTATGGGTGAAATTAATTAATAAGTAGGGCATTATGAATTATCAAGGGTATTGGGGTAGGAATCCTCATAGGTTTTAGGAATGGCAAGTAAAGGGGTGTGAACAATGAGAAATCGCTTTTCGGATTATCCGTCATGGATAATAATCATCTATTTTTCGGGTGTGATTGCGTTTTCAATTTTGTTTACGCACCCTTTTTTTGTAATGATAAGTTTGAGCGTTGGAATGGTGTACTTGGCTTTGCTGAATGGAATTAAAAAAATGTTGATACAAATTGCAGTAATGTTGCCAACAGTGCTGTTTTTGGGGATTATAACGCCACTTATTAATAGCAAGGGTATTACTCCGATTTTGTATGTAAACAGCCGACCGATAACGCTTGAATCTGTGCTTTATGGAGTGTTCACAGGGATTATGATAATAAGCGTTATAATGTGGTTTAATTGCTTTCATAAAACGCTTGGGAACGATAAGTTTTTATATACTTTTGGAAAAAGATTTCCCGTTACTGCATTGACAATAACTATGATTTTTCGGTTTATACCATCTTTCAACGCAAAGCTTTCAGAAATAAATTCAGCACAGAGAATGCTTGGCATTTCGACTTCACATGGAAAACTTTCGGACAGGCTTAGGAATGGTGGGCAGATATTTTCAGCACTTATTTCTATAAGTCTTGAGGGTTCGATTGAAACTGCTGATTCAATGACGGCAAGGGGATTTGGATTGAGCCGAAGAACCACCTATCAACGTGATAAGTTTTCACCTAAGTATATAGCAATGCTTATTGCGATTATTACTTTTATTGTTGTATTTTCTTTGATGTATGCAAAAGGAACACTTTCGTTTTATTATTTTCCAAAGCTTGCAGATACTAAAATAGGCTTGACAGAAATATTTTTATTTTGCTTATATGGTCTATACTTAATAATTCCAATTGTTATTATGGTTGTAGATGAGGTTTACTGGAGAGTTAGAATGGGCGTGATAAATTGAAAGTGAATTATACAATAGTAAGTTTTGTAGGGGTTTTATTGATACTTGCAGTTTTCTTTATTGCATTTGAACGGAGAAAACCAAAGGCAAGGGAAATTATACCGATTGCAGTTATGTGTGCAGTGGCATCAGTTGGCAGAGTTGTTTTTAATTTCATACCACAGGTTCAACCAGTTACTGTAATAGTAATAATTATGGGTGCTTGCTTTGGAAAACAGGCTGGATTTATGACGGGAGCGTTGTCGGCACTTGTGTCAAATATGATACTTGGACAAGGCTTTTGGACACCGTTTCAAATGCTTGCTTGGGGTGTGGTAGGTCTAATTGGTGGCTTGCTTGCAGATGTAAAGCTATCAAAGAACATGGTAGTTATGTGCATATACGCTTTTGTATCAGCGTTGATTTATGGCTTGATAACGGACTTTTGGACAATTGCATTTATGGCTGGAGAAAATCTTACATGGGGCATTGTTCTATCAGTTTATTCTGCTGGACTTGTGTTTAATATAATACATGGAATAGGCAATGTAGTGTTTATGATAGTGCTATATAAAATTCTTATGGAGAAGTTTGACAGGATTGGTGAAAAGTATGGATTGGGCAGTTGATTTTGAGGAGTCAAGGGGGAATTATCCATTCTAGTGGGATTTGGGACAGCGTTACATTATAAATCTATCGGGGATACTACTTTCTCTATATGGTTGGCGAATTAGTGCTTTTTTTGGCTATTGCTATCATTTTCTTTGAAGATGTTGTAAATAATTCGGCAATTTGAGCATATATTAATACTTGACAATATAATAGTATAAATGCTATAATTAATAAACACAAATGGCATTCTCGCTATATCGGACATATATCTTATTATAAGTCTGATTATTAGATTTAGCAGTATTAAGCTAAAATCTAGTGGGGGTGCTTTTTTATGGGTGAAATGTATATGTGAAAAAAGTAATAATATATTATGAAAGTTTTATGAGATAATTATGAACAAATTACATTTGCATTTAAATGTTAATATAAGAATAAGGGAGAAAAAATGCAATTTAAAGACTTAAACATTATTCCAGAAATCCAAAAGGCACTAGACAGACAAAAGTATACCACACCTACGGAAATACAGGAGAGAGCTATTCCGTCAGTGCTATTGGGTAAGGATATACTCGGTTGTGCCCAAACTGGTACAGGTAAAACGGCTGCGTTTGCTGTTCCAACACTTCAGCTTTTATATTCAAGGAGAATAGCTAATTCACAGCCAAGAAAAATTCGTGCATTAATCTTAACTCCAACAAGAGAGCTTGCTGTTCAGATTTATGATAGTTTTAATAGCTATGGAAGATACACGAATTTGCGTTCTGCCGTTGTTTATGGTGGAGTATCACAAAGGGTACAGGAAAAGGTATTGAAGAATGGAGTTGATATTCTTGTTGCAACTCCTGGAAGACTGAATGATTTAATTAACCAAAATATAATCAGCTTACAGAATATTGAAATACTTATTTTAGATGAGGCTGATCATATGTTGGACATGGGGTTTATTCATGATGTAAAAAGAATAATTTCTCATACACCACCTAAGAAGCAGATTTTGCTTTTTTCAGCAACTATGCCACCAGAAATATCTTCATTGGCAAATGCATTACTTTTTGAGCCTGTGAAGATTGCAATAAAGGAACTTTCATCAGCTGTTGATACAGTTAAGCAGTCTGTTTATTTTGTTGATAAGGGCAATAAACTACCGTTGCTACTTGATATAATGAAAGACAAAAACCTTGTCTCTGTACTTATTTTCACAAGAACAAAGCATGGTGCAGACCGTCTTGCAAAGGAGCTTTCAAAGGTAAATATAAGTGTACAAGCTATTCATGGGGATAAGTCACAAGCAGGTCGCCAGTTGGCTTTGAATAACTTTAAAAGAAAAACAACTCGTGTCTTAGTCGCAACAGATATTGCTGCGAGGGGTATTGATATTAGCGAGCTTTCATGCGTTATTAACTATGATTTGCCAAACATACCTGAAACATATGTTCATAGAATTGGGCGTACTGGTAGGGCTGGACTAAGTGGTATTGCAATTTCTTTCTGTGATTTTGAGGAAAAGGCATATCTAAGGGATATTGAAAAGTTAATAAAAACAAAAGTTCCTGAAGTGAAAGACCACGACTTCCCAATGCTTATTATGAAAGTTCCACCAAAGAGAAATTCAAATAGAAACAATAGACCATCTTCTTCAGGGGGACAGGGCGGAGGCTTTGGTGATAGAAAACGTAGCTATGGTGGCGATAGGCGTCAACGCACTTCATCATTTAGCAAGGATGACGCACCAAGAGGTGAGCGTGGTAAGTTTGCTGGAGAAAAATCAGCTTCGGCTAATA
>CAZSZG010000018.1:18152-29459 GCA_964610805.1 uncultured Oscillospiraceae bacterium | reverse complement strand
CTTGTGTGTTGATTTATGGAAAGCACATCTTTAGAACACAACCATTGTTTGATATAGTCGACATTACTGTTGATACAAATATAGAATTCAACCAATACACTTTGCCGAAAGGAGGTAGAAGTAGGACTGATAATCCGTATAGCTATTGGGAAGATGATGAAGATGAAAATTATTGCCCTAATTGTGGTTGCGGAATGACTTTTGAACATGATAGTGGTGTTGGATTTTGCATTAATTGTGAATCTGTTCATTAACATATAGATAACAACTTACAGTTCTCACAACATCGTGGTGATTGTTTTTTCTATTCTATTTTTCTTCGCAGCAAACCAAAGGTCCGCATGAGAGTTGTAAAAAGCTAGTCTAACTAATTGGAGAGAAGTTTATATGACTTTGGTTTATAATCCAAGCTTTGTCTAATGTGACAGAAGGTATACTAACTAGCCATTATGTTTAAACTGAACTACAGTTACGATATAATTTGTATGACAAAAATGAAAGTATAAATGGGGTGATTATAATTAAAAAAACATACATAACAAAAATGCCTGACAAAGCAGGTGCATTTTTAAAAGCAAGTGAAGTCATATCATTTTATGGTGGTAATATTGTTCGTGTAAGTTATAACAAGGCTGTTGATCTGCATACTCTTTTTATTGACGTTTCTGCAAATCAGGAGCAGCTTGAAAAAATTACGGAAAAACTTAAAATAATTGGGTATCTTACTAATCAGAAAAATGAAAATAAGGTAATTTTAATTTCCTTAAAACTTTCAGATAAGCCAGGCTCTGTAATGCCAGTTCTTGATATACTAAACTGCTATGATATAAATATCTCATATATGAATTCACAGGAAAACGGTACAGAATATCAATATTTTAAAATGGGCTTATTTATTGAGGAGCCGAAGGTAATCAAGGATTTGCTTGATGAAGTTTCAAAGATATGTGATGTTAAAATAATTGAATATAATGTTTCTGAAAAAATCCTTGACAGCACAGTTTTCTATATCAGTTTTGCAAATGAAATGAGAAACCTGCTTTTGCTTTCACAGGAACAGACGAATGAATTCATTATTAATTCCAACAAAATTATGCAGATTCTTGATGAGAAAAATGAATTACCACATAAAACATTTGAATATATACGGAGGTTTGCAAGGTTTGTTGTTGACCATAAAGGAGATAATTTTAACGCTGTAATCAGTAAAAAGAAAATTTCAGATAAAGTTACACTTCATCTTATAGAACCACCTTGTGGAAGCAATACCTATATTCTTGAGGGTGAAAATGAACTTTTATTTGTTGACAGTGGATTTGCTTGTTTTGAAAATGAGATGCAGGTTATTTTAAATAATCTTTTTCCTAATTTTAAAAAAAGAAGGAGAAGTATTATTCTTACTCATTCTGATATTGACCATGCAGGCTTATCATCGTTATTTGATATTATTTATGTCAGTAAAGCCAGTTTTGAAAATTTTCAGCTTGAGCAAAATGGTATGGATAATTTCAGAGAGCAGAATCTTCTTCATGCACCGTATTGCAGGCTAAGCCGTATTATTTCCAGATACACATCTCCCAACATTAGTAAATTAAAAGTTATAGGGCAAAAAGCAGATGATGGGATTCTTTCAAACATTGGTGAATTTTCTTTTGAGGATTTAAACTTTAAGGTATTTGAGGGCAATGGTGGACATATAAAAGGTGAAATTATATTAATATGTGATGATATAAAGCTGATATTTACTGGTGATAATCTCGTTAATATGAGAGGGTTTTCACCAGATCAGCAGGAATTTAACTTGCTTGCACCTTATCTAATGACAAGTGTTAACGTTGATTCGGAGAAAGCAACGCTTTGCAGAAACGAGCTTTTAAAGAAAACTGAGGGGCATCTGATTTGTCCTGGTCATGGTACATGGTGTCAATAAATTATTTTGGTTAAATAAACACAGTATGTTATTTTATGATTAAGCCATTTAATGATAAGTTTAAGAATTAATTTATTAAGCTAAACTTTCAATTGTGTTTATGTCATATATTGTATAATTAATTAAGTGGCAAGTTTGATACAAGGAGATAAAATGAACGGATTTCTGTTGTTAATTCCATTTATGCTTATACGATTCGGACTTTTAAGAATGTTAAATAAGGAAGGACTAAAACGTGCGACTTTCTTCGCTCCGCTGATTGGAAAAGAAAAAGTAGCATTCTGGTTTTATCAAATTTCAAACATTCTGTTTTTTGTTTATCTATTCTTTCTTGATATTAAGACTGATTCGTATTGGTTTTATGCAGGTTTGGCTACATATGGATTAGGAGTCTTGCTGTGTGTTGCATCCGTGTCAAACTTTGCAAGACCTGCGGATAATGGCATTAATCTGACAGGATCATACCAGATTTCCCGTAACCCAATGTATGTGGCATATTTTATTTATTTTTTAGGGTGTGTATTGCTTACACAGTCATTGCTACTACTGTTGATACTGATGGTCTTTCAGGTATCAGCGCATTGGATTATTTTATCTGAAGAAAGATGGTGCATAAAGAAATTTGGGGAAGAGTACAAGAATTATATTAATAAAGTAAGGCGCTATATTTAGGGGTTAATCAGTACAATCCTTAAATAAGCATTATATGTCGTATTCCTTACATTTTGAGATACGCATTATGTTTAATACTTATGGACAAACTTGAGGCAACAATCAAATGTAAATTTGACCTCAATAATTTATCATATTTGAAGGGGTGATAATATAATAATTAAATTGATACAGCCAAAAATGACATTACGACCAATGGATACATCATTAAAATCAAGAATGGCTCCATCATTAGGGCTTTTAGTAATTGCTCAGATTCTGCGAAAAGAGCATACTGTTATTATTGAAGATGAAAACATATCACCTCTCGATTATTCAAAGACGGTAGATATTGTTGGAATATCAGTTACAGTTAATACGGTTGACAGAGCAGCTGCAATTGCAAGAAATTATAAAAAAATCGGTGCAATAACCATTGGTGGTGGAATACATATATCTGCAGATCCAGATAGGTGTGAAAATTGTTTTGATTCCATCTGTATCGGCCCTTCGGAAACGGTATGGAAAGAAATTATAGATGACTTTGAAACTGGGAAATTAAAGAAAAGATATCAATGCAATAAAGCTATGTGTGAGAAAGATATTATTTCCCCAGCATACGACTTAATAGATAAATCCAAGTATCTTTATCCAAATATAATTTTTACAAGCTATGGTTGCCCATTTAGATGTAGTTTTTGTTATAACAGTTGTGAGGCTTACAAAAATCTATATATGAATAAACCAATTGAAAATGTCATAAGCGAAATAAAATTAATTGACAGAAAGCATATTATGTTTATTGATGATAATTTTATTGGGAAACCTGAATGGACAAAAGAATTTTTGAAAGCATTAAAACCTTTGCATATAAAATGGAATGCAGCTGTTTCTTGTAACATTATCAACATGCTTGATCTATTAGACCAAATGAAAGAATGTGGTTGTCAGGGATTATTTATTGGATTTGAAAGCTTGAAAAACGATGTTGTTTCAAATGTAAATAAGGTTCAAAACAATATTGATATGTATGAAAAACTGATAAAAGAAATACATGATCGTGGAATGATGGTTAATGCTAGCTTTGTATTCGGTCTTGATGGTGAAGATATATCCGTATTTAATAACACATTAAAATGGGTTGTCAAAAACAAAATAGAAACTGTGACATCCCATATTCTTACGCCATATCCTGGCACATCACTTTATGAGGATTTTTCTAATACAGGAAGAATCACTTCGTTTGACTATTCAGAATATGATACGGCACATGTAGTGTTTTCACCACAGTTAATGACACAAGACGAACTCTATCAAGGGTATATCAATATATACAAACAGATATATTCATTCAAGAATATTTTAAAACGTATTCCTTTATCAAAAAATCAAGTTATTCCATATCTTTTGTTTAATTTGTTTTATAGGAAATACGGAAAGCTGACAGCTTTCATTTGTCAAAAAATCGGTTATGAGCGTTTAGGGAAATTGTCAGAAAAACTTTCTAAATACATTTAATGGTTCTAATATTTTTGAACTTGCTTAATAAGATATTTAAAAACAGGTTGAAATTATGCATATTATTTCTTTACATATGAACTGTGCATTATGTTTATTAACTATATTTGGAGGATTTTAATATGTCATTTTCTAAAAAAACAATAGACTTTTTAGTTGAAAACCGCCTGAATGACAGTAAGGCATGGTATCAGGAGCATAAAGAAGATTACAAGAAATATGTAGCTGAACCTTTTTCAGAATTTATAACAGCACTTCAACCGACAATTAATGAAATAGACAGCGAAATTATTTGCAATCCTAAACGGTTCTCAAGGCTGTACCGAGATGCAAGATTTTCTAAAGGAGGAAGCATATTTAGAGATAATATATGGTGTTCATTTGAAAGAAAAACTGGACAGTTTAAATCTATGCCGTCATTTTATTTTGATATTTCTCCGAATGGATTTGAATATGGCTGTGGCTATTACATGGCAAGTACAGCTACAATGAATGTACTTAGGGAAATGATTCTAAAAAATGATAAAACTTTTCAAGAGGCAATAAATGCATATGAGAGCCAGACTATATTCCAGTTAGCAGGAGATTTATATAAGAAAAATCGTTATCCTGAGCAAAGTGAAAGGCTATGCAATTGGCTTAACCGAAAGTCAATATATCTTTTTTGCAAGAGTGCTGATATAGACATGCTTTGCAGTAATGAACTTTATAGTATAATAGCTGAGGACTACAAAAAAATTGCTCCGATATATCATTTCTTTTTAAAAGCTAATGAACTCGGTATATAAATTGTAAAATTTAAAAAATAAGGCTATTCTATCCGCTAATAATACTATAACACCCTGTAATTCAAAAACGAAAAGGAGTGAAACCATGAATTCAATCGTATTTATTGACACTGAAGTCAATCCTCAAAACAATCAGTTGTTGGATTTAGGTGCTGTAAAACCAGATAATTCAAAGTTTCACTCAGCTTCTCAAAGTGAGTTTTCAAAGTTTATTTCTGACAGTGACTATATATGTGGACACAATATACTTGCACATGATATAAAATACATTGAACATTTAGTTGATGAGTCAAAAGATGTATTTATAATTGATACGCTTTGTCTTTCACCACTGTTATTTCCCAACAGACCATATCATGCTTTACTTAAAGACGATAAATTACAGGTAGAAGAACTAAATAATCCGTTAAACGATTCAATTAAAGCAATGGAATTGTTCTTTGACGAGATTAATGCGTTTGAAGCGTTGAATGAAAACCTAAAGCAAATATATTCGGCTCTTTTAAGCGAATGGCAGCAGTTTTATGGATTTTTCAAGTATATTGATTTTATTCAAAATTCCGACATTGAAAGAATTATCATAGATGAGTTTTCAGGGAAAATATGTGACAATGTACCACTTTCAAGCATTATAAAAAATAATCCGATAGAGCTTGCATATTGCCTTGCATTAATATCTGCAAATGATAGATTTTCAATTACTCCGCCTTGGGTTCACAGGAATTTTCCAGCTGTTGAAAATATAATGAAGCTTTTAAGGAATACACCATGTACTGGCGGTTGCACTTATTGCAGCAGTTCTCTTGATGTCAGAATTAGGCTAAAGAGTATTTTTGGCTATGATGAATTTCGTAAATATAATGGGGAAGCATTGCAGGAAAAGGCGGCGGAATCAGCTGTATGTAACCGTTCACTTCTGGCTATTTTTCCGACAGGCGGCGGCAAATCAATTACATTTCAACTCCCAGCTTTAATTGCAGGAGAAACTTCAAGAGGATTGACTATTGTAATTTCACCATTACAGTCACTCATGAAGGATCAGGTTGACAACCTTGTAGCTTTAGGAATTGCAGATGCCGTAACAGTAAACGGACTTCTCAGTCCAATTGAAAGAGCAGAGGCGTTTTCACGAGTTGAGAGTGGACTTGCCACGATTTTATATATTTCTCCCGAATCACTGCGTTCAAAAACAATCTTAAAACTTCTGTTATCAAGGAATGTTGTTAGATTTGTTGTTGATGAAGCCCATTGTTTTTCATCTTGGGGACAGGATTTCAGAGTTGATTATTTATACATAGGTGACTTTATAAAAGAACTACAGGAAATGAAAAATCTGAGTGAGAATATTCCTGTTTCTTGTTTTACTGCTACTGCAAAGCAAAAAGTTATCAGCGATATAAGGGATTATTTTAAGCAAAAACTAAATCTTGATCTTGAACTTTATGCTACTAATGCTACAAGAAGCAATCTACGTTACGCTGTTTTATATAGGGAATCAGATGATGAAAAATATACTACATTAAGAGATTTAATTGCACAGAGAAACTGTCCAACTATTGTTTATGTTTCAAGAACAAAGCGAACTTTTGATATTGCACAAAAACTTACTGAGGATGGATTTTCGGCTCGCCCTTTCAATGGAAAAATGGAAAGCAGTGAAAAGATAATTAATCAAGAAGCCTTTATTGCTGGTGATGTTCAGATTATTGTTGCAACTTCAGCTTTTGGAATGGGTGTTGATAAAAAGGACGTAAAACTGGTTGTTCATTTTGATATTTCAGCGTCACTGGAGAATTATGTTCAGGAGGCAGGACGTGCTGGACGTGATCAATCACTTCAGGCTGAATGTCATGTTCTTTATAATGATAATGACCTTGATAGTCATTTTGTTTTACTTAATCAAACTAAGTTAAGTATCAGCGAAATTCAGCAAGTATGGAAAGCTATAAAGGATTTAACAAAAGCAAGAAGCACTATATGTCGTTCGCCACTAGAAATAGCAAGGCAGGCAGGTTGGGATGAGTCTGTTAGAGAAATTGAAACTCGTGTCAAAACAGCAGTTTCAGCCCTTGAAACAGCAGGATATATTAAAAGAGGAATGAATGTTCCTAGAGTTTTTGCAACAAGTATTCTTGTAAAAACCATGGACGAAGCATCTGCAATAATTAATAGCTCGCAAAGGTTTGATGAAAAGCAAAAGCAAAATGCATCACGAATAATGAAGCTTTTAATTTCAAGCCGAAGCATATCAAAAGCTGGTAATGATGAAGCAGAATCAAGAGTTGACTATATTTCTGATTTGCTTGGCATACCAAAAGCTGATGTTATATATTTGATTAATTTAATGCGTGAGGAAAGTCTGCTTGCAGATTCTAAAGACCTTTCGGCATATATCAGACGCACAGATAATCAGAATAAATCGCTTTCTATCATGCAAAAGTATGCTAGATTAGAAGAATTCCTTATTTCTCTGATTTCTGATGAGGGGAATACTGTTAACCTTAAAGAAATTAATGATATGGCAGAAAGTGTTAATATTAAAGGCTCGTCAGTAAAATCAATTAAAACTATTCTCTATTATTGGACTATAAAAAGTTATATTCAAAAAACACTTAATACATCAGAAAAGAGTGTACAGATTATACCTGAAATAAGTCTTGATTCGTTTGAAAGCAAGTATAATAAACGTATTAATCTTGCACAGTTTATTGTAAAATATCTTTTTGATAAAAGCTTGGAAACAAATGAAACGCAAAAGGAAGAGGTGCTTGTTCAGTTTTCAGTTCTTGAACTTAAAAACGCATATAACAGCGAACTCAACCTTTTTAAAAATACAACTAATATTTCATTTGAGGATGTAGAAGAGGCATTGCTCTACCTTTCAAAAATTGATGCACTTAATCTTGAGGGTGGATTTCTTGTTTTGTATAATGCTATGGAAATAAAACGTCTTGAGCTAGACAACAAAATACAATATAAAAAAGCAGATTACAGTAAGTTAGATGAGTTTTACAAGCAGAAAATTCAGCAGATTCATATAGTTGGTGAATACGCAAATATGATGGTTCGTGATTATGATGAGGCATTGCAGTTTGTGAATGGCTATTTTCAAATGGATTTTAAAAAGTTTATTGCAAAATATTTCAAGGGAAATCGTTCTGGTGAAATAAATCGTAATATTACTCCAGCAAAGTACAAACAGCTGTTTGACAGCCTTTCCGATGTTCAGTCGGAAATAATAAATGATAGTGAATCAAAATATATTGTTGTAACTGCTGGTCCTGGAAGTGGGAAAACTCGTGTGCTTGTTCATAAGCTTGCATCGCTATTATTACTGGAGGATGTTAAGCATGAACAGCTTTTAATGCTCACATTTTCTCGTGCAGCCGCAACAGAGTTTAAGAAAAGGCTGATTGAACTTATAGGAAAAGCTGCTAATTATGTTGAAATAAAAACCTTTCATTCGTATTGTTTTGATTTGCTAGGAAGAATAGGAAATCTTGAAAAGGTAAATGAGGTTGTTAAAAATGCAGCAGAAATGATACAAAGCGGTGAGGTGGAAGTTGGACGCATCACTAAAAATGTTGTAGTTATTGATGAAGCACAGGATATGAATGAAACTGAATTTGCACTTATTGAAGCTATAATTGCTAGAAACGATGACATGAGAGTTATTGCTGTCGGTGATGATGACCAGAATATATATGAATTTCGTGGTTCAAGTTCAAAATATCTTAAATCATTTATTACTGATAATGGTGCAGAAAATTATGAGCTACTTCAAAATTATCGCAGTAAACAAAATATTGTAGAGTTTGCAAATGCATTTTCTGAAACCATATCTCAAAGGTTAAAAAGCCAGCCTGTTCAGCCTGTAAAGCAGGAAAGTGGGGTAGTGAAGCTAATAAAACATTCAAGCATAAATCTTGAAATTCCTGTTGTTAACAATATAAAAACCACTTATAAAAGTGGCTCGGTATGCGTTTTGACAAATACAAATGATGAAGCACTTAGAGTTGTTGGATTACTTAAAAAAGAGGGGATTAAAGCAAATCTTATTCAAGCGAATGATGGATTTAATCTAAGTGACCTTGTTGAGTTTAGATATTTCATGAAAATTATTAATCAAGAAGTAAAATCTCCTGTTATTTCTGACGAAATATGGAATGACGCTAAAAATCGTTTAAAACAAGCTTACAGGAAAAGTAAATGTCTTGATATTTGCCTTAACCTACTTGAAGATTTTGAACAGGTGAATAACAGTAAATACAAAACCGACCTTGAATTATTTATCCGTGAATCAAAGCTTGAAGAACTCTATAAAAACGGGCAGGAAGAAATAATTGTTTCAACAATTCACAAATCAAAGGGGCGTGAATTTGATAGCGTTTATATGATGATGAATAATGTAGATTATCATAATGACGAATGTAAACGCAAGATTTATGTGGGATTAACCCGTGCTAAAAATGAGCTTTATATTCATTGTAATAATAGCTGTTTTGATAAGTTTAATGTTCCAGAAGTAGAAAAGATTTTTGATAGTGTTATATATCCAGAGCCAGATGAAATTATGACGCAGTTGACTCACAGGGATGTATTTCTTGGCTTTTTTAAAAATAAAAAGTCATTAATAGTAAGACTTATCAGTGGAACAGAATTACATATAAGTGGGAACTCCTTATTCATTAAAACTTCCAAAGCTACAGAAAAGGTTATTATTTTATCAAAAGCTTATCAAGATAAAATGGCTGAAATGAAGCGAAAAGGTTATGTTCCATACAAAGCAAAGATTCGTTTTGTTGTTGCTTGGAAGGATAAAGAAGATGAACAAGAGTGTGCAATATTACTGCCTGATATTTTTTATAGAAAAGAATATTAGAACAGCTATGACCGTTGAAGTGGTTACAGCTGTTTTTTGTTATTATTAAATATTTATTCAATTTCCTGTTCAAGTTCGTCAAATTCTGCTGTGCTGAAAAACTCCCCTAATGTGATATTTAAACCGTCACATAAGGTTTTTATAGTCTTAATTGAAACGTTATTTCTTGACTCATTGAATAAGCTATATACAGTTGAGGGCGTTACTCCTGCAAGGTTAGCCAATTCATTTGATGCAATATTTCTATCATTACAAATCTGTTTAAAACGGTTAACAACAGCTTTTTTTACTTTTGACATTATAAATACCCCCTAAATACTAATATTATCATTATACACTTCAATACGCATATGCGTGTACGCACTTGCATGTTCAATAAATTAATATTATAATATACGCACATGAGCATATTATAAGGAGTGTATTTAAATGAACTATAATAAAGAAACAACCTGTATGTTTGCTTTACACAAGCGAATAGAGAGCAAGGAATACGTCGGTTGATGGCAATTAATCTTCATTTAACTTAACAGTACGTTATTTAATTAAAGAAGGAAATATAATGAATAAAAAGAAGGTCATAGTAATTATTTCATCATTAACAATAGTGACATTAAGTAGTATTGCTATTTTTACAAAAAATCCTAAGGCTGAGGTTGATATAGAATCAAGTGGAACATTAGATTCTTTAACAGAAACTTTATCGGGAACACAAATTAAAGGTTATGTTAAAAACAAGAAACCTGAACTAATGTATGTTTCTAAAGACTCCATTAAGCTTTTTGTTAATGAGGACATGAAAGTATATAACAAAATGGCTAGTGCTGATGATAAGTTAGAAGTTTTAGGTAAAGATGAAGATAAAGGTTACTATAAAATCAAAACTGATGACGGAAGAGAATTTTTCGTAAAAACTGATGATTTAACAGACAAGGTCCCTGAAAGTGAGATCACTACTGAAACTGTGGATTTAATTGAAGAAACAACCGTTGCTGAGACTCAGGAAGTTGATGAAACTGAAGAACAGAAGCCTGTTGAGCAACCAACTCCAGCCCCTCAGCCAGCACCTCAGCCAGAGCCAGCCCCAGCTCCAGTTCCTGAGCCTGCTCCAACAAACATAGCTTATGGGACTATATCTTATACACGACCAACAGAAGACTGTGAAGGTTGGGTCTTTGTCATGGGTTCAGCCGTTTGGGATGAAGCTAATGGATATTGGTACGGAAATTATATGACTGATAATCAAGAGTCTGCTGATATTTTTGATGAGCTCAACTCTTACCCAGATAGAAAAGGAGATTATGATAACGAACAAGTTAGTTTCACTACTACTTGGATTTATCTTAGAAAATAGATTAGTTAATTAGAATGCCATACTGACTGATTTATGTGGATGCTAATAATTCTCGCTTAATGTTGTAAAATTATATATAATAAGTTTAAAAATAGAAAATATTTTAACAAAGAGTTAAAAAATTTAATAAAAATAAAGAATGTTAACAGTTTGTTCATTTCTTTTTAGGTGAAAATATATTATA
>CAZSZG010000018.1:10701-18052 GCA_964610805.1 uncultured Oscillospiraceae bacterium | reverse complement strand
AAAATAAAGAATGTTAACAGTTTGTTCATTTCTTTTTAGGTGAAAATATATTATAATAGTAAGTATCTATTCATTGTTAGAAGAAAGGAGAAAACTATGTCACATTACGATTATACAAATATAAATCAAAAAATAACTGAGCTTACTGACATATGCAAAAAGAACTATAATATTAATCCTGAACTTTATAATAAGTATGAGGTTAAGCGAGGATTAAGAGATTTAAATGGAAAAGGTGTTATGGCTGGCTTGACAGATATAAGCGAGGTTCGTTCAACTGAGATAGTTGACGGTAAGGAAGTACCGTGTGTAGGGAAACTTTTTTATCGTGGAGTTGATGTTGAAGAGATAGTTAATGGATTTATTGATGAAAAGCGATTTGGGTTTGAGGAATCAGCGTATCTGCTTCTTTTTGGGGAATTGCCTACAAAAGAAGAATTAGCTGACTTTATGAGCCTGCTAGCAGATTTCAGACATTTGCCAAGTACATTTGTAAGGGACATAATCATGAAATCCCCAACTGAGGATATCATGAACGCTCTTTCAAGAAGCGTGCTTTCACTTTATTCTTATGATAATATGGCGAATGATACTTCGGTTGATAATGTTTTAAGGCAATGCCTTCAGTTAATAGCGTTGTTCCCAGTGCTTGCAGTTTATAGCTATCAGGCTTACAGCTATTATAAGAATGGTGAGAGTCTTTATATTCACCGTCCTAATCCTGAGTTATCGACGGCTGAGAATATTCTGTATACCTTGCGTCCAGATAGTAGTTATACTGAATTAGAGGCTAAAATACTTGACGTTGCATTAGTTTTACACGCTGAACATGGTGGTGGAAACAATTCAACATTTACAACTCATGTGGTAACATCTTCTGGTGCTGATACATATTCTGTTGTAGCTGCATCATTAGGTTCACTTAAAGGCCCTAAGCATGGTGGAGCAAATATCAAGGTAGCACAGATGTTTGATGAGATGAAGAGGGTTGTAAAGGATTGGAAGAATGAAGAAGAAATTAAGGACTATTTAAAGGCGTTATTGCATAAAGAGGCGTTTGATAAGAGTGGCTTGATTTATGGTATGGGACATGCTGTTTATTCTATATCAGACCCAAGAGCTGATATTTTCAAGGGATTTGTTGAAAAGCTATCAGATGAAAAGGGTAGACAGGATGAATTTAAGCTATATTCT
Organism: uncultured Oscillospiraceae bacterium; assembly: GCA_964610805.1. Classification (GTDB taxonomy): domain Bacteria; phylum Bacillota; class Clostridia; order Oscillospirales; family Ruminococcaceae; genus JAAYPV01. Next base: position 16,858 of record CAZSZG010000018.1, on the reverse strand, counting down.
TTGGTTGAAAAGCTAGCACCAGTAGTTATTGCTGAGGAGAGAAAGATTTACAAGGGTGTTAGTGCCAATGTTGATTTTTACAGTGGGTTTGTTTATAGTATGCTTGATTTACCGTTGGAGCTGTACACACCAATTTTTGCAATAGCAAGGATAGCAGGTTGGTCGGCACATAGGATTGAAGAGCTGATTAATGCAAGTAAAATTATAAGACCAGCATATAAGGCTGTTGCAGACCATAAGGATTATGTAAAAATGGAAAAAAGATAAATATATTTTGTTACGAGTATGCTTTTTGTGATAAAAAATGATGATTTTAACGTTATTTTTTAAAAAAATTATAAAAAGCATATTATTTTTTTATCAAACCACTTGACAATGGGGAGTAATGTGTATATAATTGTATGGTATGCGACATTATATTTAATGGAGTGTAAATTTTGAGGTAAGGAGGATGAATATGCCAACATTTAACCAATTGGTTCGTAAGGGAAGAAAAGTTTCTGAAAAGAAGTCAACATCTCCTGCATTGCAGAAGGGTTACAACGCTAAGAAGAAAGAAACTACCGATCAAAGCTCACCACAGAAGCGTGGCGTTTGCACAGCGGTAAGAACAGCTACACCTAAGAAACCAAACTCAGCTATGAGAAAAATTGCAAGGGTTAGACTTTCAAATGGATATGAAGTATCAGCTTACATTCCAGGTATCGGTCATAACTTACAAGAACATAGCGTAGTTTTGATTCGTGGTGGACGTGTAAAGGATTTACCAGGTGTACGTTACCATATTGTTCGTGGTACATTGGACGCACAGGGCGTTGCAAAGAGAATGCAAGGTCGTTCAAAGTATGGAGCTAAGAGACCAAAGGCTGGAGCTGCTACAAAGTAAGTGGTGGTCCAGAATAATTAATAGGATACAACTACCACAGAAAAATGTGGAGATTATATATAAAGAGTGTTAGTTCGATGGGTAATTGTTTAAATCAACGCAAGGGCGAGTACAAGCCTCCTGTCTACAAAACGCAAATTTGATGTAATCCTCTACATGGTCTGACGGTCATATTGGAGAAATCCAATGGAACGAGTACCTATGAATTCATAATTTATGTGAAGGAGGGAAGCGAAATGCCAAGAAGAGGTAATATCGCAAAGCGTGATGTTTTGCAAGATCCAGTTTACAAATCAAAGCTTGTTACACGTTTAATTAATAACATAATGCTTGATGGCAAAAAGGGTGTTGCTCAGAAAATAGTTTATGATGCATTTGAAATTGTTGCTGAAAAGACAGGTAAGGAAGCATTAGAATCATTTGAACAGGCTATGGAAAACATTATGCCTGTATTAGAGGTTAAGGCTCGTAGAATGGGTGGTGCAACTTATCAGGTACCAATCGAGGTTCGTCCTGAAAGACGCCAAACATTAGGGTTGAGATGGATTACAAAATATTCAAGACTTAGAAATGAAAAGACTATGAAAGAAAGACTTTCTGGTGAGATTATTGATGCTATAAATGGCGCAGGTGGGTCTTGCAAGAAACGTGAAGACACTCATAAGATGGCTGAGGCTAACAGAGCATTTGCTCACTATCGTTGGTAGAAATATACTAATGATAGCATACTCAGTGTCTTACAAGGAAGTAAGAATGTTTATTTAAAACATAATGATATAAGTATTATGTTTTAAAATTCGAGGAGGAAATTATGCCGAGAGATTGTTCACTTGAACAAACAAGAAATATTGGTATAATGGCCCATATTGATGCAGGTAAAACCACTACAAGTGAGCGTATTTTGTTTTATACAGGTATAAATCATAAAATAGGAGAAACTCACGAAGGTGCTGCAACGATGGACTGGATGGAGCAAGAGCAAGAAAGAGGTATTACGATTACTTCTGCTGCAACAACTGCATACTGGGCAGGTCATAGAATCAATATTATAGATACACCAGGACACGTTGACTTTACAGTTGAGGTTGAGCGTTCGTTAAGAGTGCTTGACGGTTCTGTAACGGTTTTTTGTGCTAAGGGAGGCGTTGAGCCACAGTCTGAGACTGTATGGCGTCAAGCTGATAAATATAAGGTTCCAAGAATGGCTTATGTAAATAAGATGGACATCATGGGAGCTAATTTCTACAATGTTGTAGAAATGATGCATGACAGATTGAAATGTAATGCAGTTCCAATTCAAATTCCAATAGGTTCAGAAGATACGTTTAAAGGGATTGTTGATCTTCTTGAAATGAAGGCGTACGTTTACTACGATGATCTTGGAAAAGATATTCGTGTAGAAGAAATTCCAGCGGAGTTAGTTGATAAGGCTAAGGAACTTCGTGCAGCTTTACTGGACAGCGTTGCTGAACAGGATGATGAATTGATGGTGAAGTACCTTGATGGTGGGGAATTATCAATTGAAGAAATCAAAAGGGGAATAAGAATTGGCGTTTTGGCTAATAAGATGGTTCCTGTTGTTTGTGGAACATCCTATAAAAACAAGGGCGTTCAAAAGCTTCTTGATGCTATAGTAGATTATATGCCTTCACCACTCGATGTTCCTCATATTAAAGGTATTAATCCTGACACAGGTGAGGAATGTGAAAGACCATCATCTGATGATGAGCCGTTTGCTGCATTAGCATTTAAAATTGCTACTGATCCATTTGTTGGAAAGCTTTGCTTCTTCAGAGTTTATTCAGGTTCTTTAAATGCAGGTTCAAATGTTTTGAATGCTACTAAGGGTAATACTGAGAGAATCGGACGTATTCTTCAGATGCACTCGAACCACAGAAAAGACCTTGAGAAAATCTATGCTGGAGATATTGCTTCGGCAGTAGGTTTGAAGAATACTACAACTGGAGATACACTTTGCGATCCAAAGTTCCCAGTTATATTGGAATCAATGGAATTCCCAGAGCCTGTTATTAACTTGGCGATTGAGCCAAAGACAAAAGCAGGACAGGAAAAAATGGGTATTGCGTTGTCTAAGCTTTCAGAGGAAGATCCAACATTCAGAACATGGACTGATGATGAAACAGGACAGACTATTATTGCAGGTATGGGTGAGCTTCACCTTGAAATTATTGTGGATAGATTATTCCGTGAGTTCAAAATTGAAGCAAACGTAGGTGCACCACAGGTTTCTTATAAGGAAACAATTACTAGTGAGGCAGATGTTGACCATAAGTATGCAAGGCAGTCTGGTGGTAAGGGTCAATACGGTCATGTTAAGATTAGAGTTATGCCAAATGAATCTGGTAAGGGATATGAATTTGTTAATAAAATTGTTGGTGGTTCTATTCCTAAGGAATATATTCCAGCAGTTGATGCAGGTATCAAGGGTGCTATGCAAACAGGTATTCTTGCTGGATATCAGGTTGTTGACGTTAGAGTTGAATTGTATGATGGTTCATACCATGATGTTGACTCATCTGAAATGGCATTTAAGATTGCAGGATCAATGGCGTTTAAGGAAGGTATGAGAAAAGCTTCACCTATTATCCTTGAACCAATCATGAAGATTGTTGTAATCGTTCCTGAAGACTATATGGGTGATGTTATCGGTGACTTGAACTCAAGAAGAGGACAGATATTAGGTATGGAAGCTAGATCAGGTGCACAGCAAATTAATGCACTTGTACCTCTTTCAGAAATGTTTGGATACTCTAATGATTTGCGTTCTAAGACACAGGGTAGAGGACAGTACTCAATGGAACCACATAGCTATATTCAAGTTCCAAAGTCTATTTCAGAGAAGATTATGGTTTCAAGAAATGGTAATAAAGAATAAAATATAAATTCTTTTTGAAAAACACTTGAAATTATCAGTGATATCTGATAATATAGTAAATATTAGTATAATAAATTATTAATGAGGAGGACTATTCCAATGGCAAAGGCTAAATTTGAAAGAACTAAACCACACGTAAACATTGGTACAATTGGTCACGTTGACCATGGTAAGACTACTTTGACTGCAGCTATCACAAAAACCCTTTCTCTTAAGGGTCAGGCTCATTATGAAGCTTATGATGCAATCGATAAGGCACCAGAAGAGAGAGAGCGTGGTATTACAATTAACACATCTCACGTTGAGTATGAAACTGATGCTCGTCACTATGCTCACGTTGACTGCCCAGGGCATGCTGACTATATCAAGAATATGATCACAGGTGCAGCACAGATGGACGGAGCGATTCTAGTTGTTGCTTCAACAGATGGCCCTATGGCTCAGACAAACGAGCATTTACTTTTGGCTCGTCAGGTTGGTGTTCCATCAATCGTTGTATTTATGAACAAAACTGACCTTGTAGATGATGAAGAATTGTTAGAATTGGTTGAAATGGATATTCGTGAAGCTTTGGATAAGTATGATTTCCCTGGCGATGATACACCAATCATTAAGGGTTCAGCTCATAAGGCACTAACATCAACTTCTACTGATTTATCAGATCCTGTATACAAGCCAATTGTTGATCTTATGAATGCTGTTGACACATGGATTCCAACACCTGATAGAAAGTCTGATCTTCCTTTCCTAATGCCAGTTGAGGACATTATGACTATTACTGGTCGTGGTACAGTTGCTACTGGTAGAGTTGAAAGAGGACAAATTAAAACTGGTGATGAAGTTGAGTTAGTTGGATTGTCAGATGAGAAGACAAAAACAGTTATTACTGGAATTGAAATGTTCAGAAAGATTCTTGACTACGCAGAAGCTGGCGATAATATTGGTGCATTGCTTCGTGGTATTCAAAGAGAGGACATAAAAAGAGGCCAGGTACTTTGTAAGCCAGGTTCAATTCATCCACATACAAAGTTTATAGGTCAAATCTACGTTTTGAAGAAGGAAGAAGGCGGCCGTCATACACCTTTCTTCAACAACTATAGACCACAGTTTTATTTCAGAACAACTGACGTTACTGGTATTATCACATTGCCTGCTGATAAGGAAATGTGTATGCCTGGTGATAACGTTGAAATTGATGTTGAACTAATTACACCTATCGCTATTGAAGAAGGCTTACGTTTTGCTATTCGTGAAGGCGGACGTACAGTTGGTTCAGGCGTTGTAACACAGGTTAAAGGTTAATATTTAGCTATAATAAAATGCAGTAGGCTTTTGCTTACTGCATTTTTTGTGTATTTAGTCATTTATATTTGAGAAAACAAAAAGGAAGTTGACAAAAATCCATAATATGATATAATTTATAGTAGATTAGATTAAGTTTAAGGCTGGGATAATTAAAACTTTAAGGAGTATGCGAATGATACTTACAGTTGATGTTGGGAATACCAACATGGTTTTGAGTGTTTATGATGGCGATGTAATTAAGTTTAGCTCAAGGCTTGCAACTCAAGCTTCAAAAATGGAAGATGAGTATGCAATAGACTTTATGGATATTTTAAAGCTTTATTCCTGTGAAAATGAGGAATTTGAAGGGGCGATAATCTCAACAGTAGTTCCACAACTCATGTCTACATTAAAATGTGCAGTCAAGACTGTATTCAAGTGTAGGGTAATTTCTGTTTCATCAGGTATAAAAACAGGGTTGAATATCAAGATTGAAAATCCTGTAAGCATGGGTTCAGACATAGTTTGTTGTGCAGTTGCAGTGTTAAAAAGATACCCTATGCCGTGCATTATTTTTGATTTGGGTACAGCTACAACAGTTTCAGCAATAGATTCAACGGGTGCATTTTTGGGCGGTTCAATATTTCCTGGTGTAAATGTTTCCATGAAAGCGTTGACAAGTTCCACAGCACAGTTGCCACATATTAATACAAGTGAAAGTGATGTACGAACTATTGGAACTAATACGGTTGATTCCATGCGTTCAGGGATAATTTTAGGCACTGCAAGCATGATTGATGGCATGATAGACAGGTATAGGGAAGTGCTTGGTGAGAATGCTACTGTCGTTGTTACGGGTGGACTATCTAGCTTGATTGTACCACATTGCAAAAGGGAAGTAATTGTTGATAAAGATTTACTTTCTAATGGCTTGCTTATGCTTTATAAATTGAATACTAAAAAGAATTAGTTGTGAAGAATTTGTTATAATAATATCAATACAGCCTATTAAGTTTAACTAATCTAATAAATTATACATTGCACCCTGTAAAGATTTGAGGGGCAATAGTAGGAGGAAGTATGGAAAATAC
>CAZSZG010000018.1:5965-10601 GCA_964610805.1 uncultured Oscillospiraceae bacterium | reverse complement strand
CTCTCTTAACTTATAGAAACTTTACTCCTGTTCCTTGATGTTAAAACAGGTGAACAGGCTAAATCCAACGCTAATTTGTGTTGGATTCTTTTTCTGCATTTGGTAAGATAGTGATAGAAACGATTTCAGGTCTATTACAAAGTCTTGCAGGGAAAGGATAGTTACCTATGCCAGAAGTAATGAACATATTTCCGTTATCATAGGGGAAAAGCCCCTTGTCATAGAGTATATTATCTGGATTAGTGATTGATGGAAAAAATTCATTATCAACATAAATTGGTCCGATAAGGGGAAGTCTTGCAATCTCGCCATGTGTATCGCCACATAAGACTAAATCTGATCCAAAGTTTTTATAGTAGTCATACATAGGGATATGTGCTAGAAGTATGCTAAAAACGTCATCGCTTGGGGAGTCAAACTCATTATTAAGGTTAAAGGTATTTGTAAAACGCACATTATTAATTCCATAAATTTGTATATCAGTATCGCCAACCTTAATTATTTCAGTTTTATAATCCATTACCTTTACTTCCTGTTCCCTGAGTGTTTGAAGATAATTTTTATCATTATCATGCTCTCCAGGAACGAAATAAACAGGGTATCCATCTGTTACTAAATCAGACATTAATTCAACTGAAATCTCAACGTTTTCCTCACCGATTACGCTGTAATTGGAGTACATATCACCCAATACAAAAATAATATCAGGTTTTTCTTTTTTAATTGAACGTATAATAGTTTTATTACTTATGCCAAACTTTTCAGCGTGTTGGTCACTTAAAGCAACAACTTTTATCTCATTTTTGACATTATCGTAATAAAGTTCCTGTTTAGTTGTCTTTAGTGTAAAATTATTATACACCCATAATAGAACAATAAAAGCTATAAAAAGCAAAAACTTTCGTAGCGTTTTTTTCTTCTTTTTTGGAACGGGCTTTGGGGTATTGCTAATATTTTCAGTCATCTTTTACCTCATGCTAATATCATATTGATTTCTGGATGTTGTAATATCATGCTTATCAAATGCTTCCTTAGTTAGTTCATATAAATCAAAGTTTACATCCCAATAATCGTCTGTTAATGTCCAAACTCTTGTATAAATCGTAACTGAACCACCAATGTTTCTTCCAATTTTAATAAAAGGTTCTGGCTCTTTTAATATTTTTTCATGGGACGAAGTGATTTCAGTCAGTATTTTTTTAATTTTGTCAATATCGCTATCAGAGCTAAAAGAAAGCTCCAAACTCAAACGGCGTGTTGGTCTTTGCGTATAGTTAATTATCTTGCCACTTGAAACATTCCCGTTCGGAACATAAATTGTATTATTGTCAGGTGTTACAAGCTTAGTATATAATATGCTTATGCTTTCCACTGTGCCAGCTGCCTCAGGCGTTTCAATATAGTCACCTGACTTAAACGGTTGTGCAAATAAAATTATAAAGCCACCAGCTAAATTAGAAAGACTTCCCTGTAATGCCAAACCTATTGCCAAACCAGCAGCACCAATTATTGTAACAATCGAAGTCATTGGTACATTAAGTAATGACAATGTTATAACGCCAACCAATGTGTATAACACAATTTTGATTAGTGATTTCAAAAACCCTCTTGCTGTTTTGTCAACACTTGTTCTCTTCATAGTTTTCAACAATATGCTTATTAAAAGCCTTGAAAAAAATATACCAACAATAAAAACTACTAATGCGAATAATATTGATGGTAGCATTGATTTTATCTTATCATTAATACTTGAAAACATGGTGGTTACCTGTTCGGCTTCTACTTTTAAATTTTCCTTTATGTCAATTTCAGATACATCAGTTGTTGTTGTAATAAAGTTCAGTAACTTTCTGGTGATAAATAATTCCATAAAACACTCCTGTAAATAATTAATACATATTTAATTATAAACCTATTAAAGAAATTGTCAAGTAATATTTGCTCCATTTTTGAAAACTTGTACTAATTATATAAATAATTATAGATGTTTACACATAAATCTTGAATTATCATGTTGAAAATGATATAATTAAATTTAATGGTAATTGCAATAATTATATTCTTATAATTATTTTAATATAGGACTTAGGGAAAGAGAATGGAGATTATATGAAAAAGTGGGTTATAAACAAACCTGATACAGCCTTAGCTGAAAAGATGGTTAAACAAAGTGATTTGAGTAAATTGTGTGCAGATGTTCTTGTTTCAAGAGGAATTTCTGATATAGAAAAAGCAAGTAATTTTTTGAGGGCAGAGGGGCTTGAAGATACTTATATAGTTAAGGATATGTTAAAGGCATCTGAAATAATCAACAATGCCGTTAATGAGGGAAGAAAAATTTGCATTTATGGTGACTATGATTGTGACGGTATAACCTCAACAGTAATTCTTTATTCATACCTAGAATGTACTGGTGCTGATATTACATACTATATTCCTGAAAGAAGTGAGGGGTATGGCATGAATAAGGATTCGATAAAAAAGCTTTCTGAAGATGGTGTTGAGCTGATAATTACTGTAGATAACGGCATTTCAGCATTTGAGGAAGCAGAACTTATTCATGAATTAGGTATGGAGTTGGTTATAACTGACCATCACCAACCAAGTGAAAATCTGCCAAGAGCATCGGCAATTGTTAACCCTCATAGAAAGGATTGCCCATCTGAATTTAAGCCACTTTGTGGTGCAGGCGTTGCGTTAAAGCTTGTTGCTGCAATGGACGGTGGAGATTATGGCATGGCTTTGGAGGAGTTTGGTGATTTAGCTGCTATTGGAACAGTTGCTGATATAGTTAAGCTTGAGGGGGAAAATCGTTTTATTGTTGAGAATGGTTTGCAGATGATAAAAAATACAGAACGTATAGGGCTTTTGGCATTAATTGAGGCTAGTGGGCTTGCAGATAGGGTAATAACATCTACTTCAATAGGCTTTATGATTGCACCAAGAATAAATGCATCTGGTCGTTTCGGCTCACCTAAACAGGCTGTTGAACTGTTGCTGTGTGAAGATGCTGATGAATCAGAAAGGCTTGCTAATGAGCTTAATACTCTTAATAATGAGCGAAAGAAAACTGAAAATGAAATTATATTAAAGATAGAGGAGCAACTTTCTGAAAATCCAGATATACTCAATGAAAGGGTGCTTATATTTTCGGGTGAAAATTGGCATCATGGGGTTATTGGAATAGTTGCATCAAGACTTGTTGAAAGGTTCGGTAAACCCTGCTTTGTGATAACAGTTGAGGGTGATGTATCAAGAGGTTCTGTGCGTGCGTTTGGTGAGTTTTCTACATTCAAATGTTTGGATTACTGCTCAGAAATTTTGTTGCGTTATGGTGGACATAAGGGTGCAGGAGGTTTTTCTATTGATACTAATAAAATATCTGAATTTACAGAAATGGTGCAGAAGTACGCCCTAATCAATCATGATATGATGCCAGATTTAACGATTGTAGCTGATAAACTTTTAATGCCTGATGATATTAATGAAACTAATATTGACAGCCTTAAAATGCTTGAGCCATTCGGTGAGGGGAATCGTCAGCCATTGTTCTTAATATATGGTGCGATTATTGATAGCGTTATATCTCTTTCAAACGGAGTGCATACAAAGTTAAAATTATTATATGGAAACAATTGTTACTATGCAATGATGTTTAGAACAAAAACTTCAGAAATATCTATGCAAAAGGGTGAGAAATGGGACTTCATTGTTTCACTTGAAAATAATACTTATAACAATAAGACAACAAGTTCATTGCTTGTTAAGGATTATCGTAAATCGGGCATAAAACAGCTTGGATATTTTTCAGCTAAACACATATATGAAAAGTATTTAAGGGGTGAGGAAATTCCAAATGAATACTATTCTAAGATATGCCCAATTCGTGATGAAATGATTGTTATTTATAAATTAATTCCTAAATCTGGAATAAGTCTAGACGATTTATTTATGAAACTTACTGCTAATAAAATAAATTACTGCAAGATGAAATCAACAATTGATATACTTCTTGAAATGAATTTAATTAACTACAACGCATATGAACAGACTGTAAGTTTAATTCCAGTGAAAAGCAAGGTGAATTTAGAAGAATCTTCTTGTCTAAGGAAGCTAAGGAGTAAGATATGAACGGTGATATTTATACAATAGACCTGTTAATACAGAAAATATTAACTGATGATAAGCAATATGATTTGAGTAAGATTATTACAGCTTACGAATTTGCAAATAAGGCACATGAGGGGCAAACACGCTCGTCTGGACAGCCATATATTATACATCCACTTGCTGTTGGGTATATTCTACTTGAGCTTGGAATGGATACTGATACGATATGTGCAGCAATGCTACATGATGTTGTTGAGGATACTCCGACTACTTTGGATGAAGTCAAGAAAAGATTTGGTCAAGATGTAGCAATGCTTGTTGATGGTGTAACAAAGCTTAACAAAGTGCCAATGTTCAACAAGGAAGAACAACAGGCAGAGAATGTAAGAAAAATGATGCTTGCTATGTCACAAGATATTCGTGTTATAATTATTAAGCTTTGTGATAGGCTTCATAATATGCGTACACTAAGCTTTCGTCCAGGACATAAACAGAGAAATACTGCGTTGGAAACAATGCACATATA
>CAZSZG010000018.1:0-5865 GCA_964610805.1 uncultured Oscillospiraceae bacterium | reverse complement strand
ATTTATGCAATTTACAAGAAAATCTTTATAAACAATAAGACTATTGATGAAGTGTATGATAAATATGCTGTTAGAATTATAGTAACAACAGTTGGGGAATGTTATAATGTTTTGGGAATTATGCATGATATGTTCCGACCTCTTCCAAACAGGTTCAAGGATTATATTTCCACTCCTAAGCCTAATATGTATCAATCACTTCATACAACACTTCTTGGACGTGAGCGTATTCCTTTTGAGGTGCAAATTCGTTCGTGGGATATGCATTATACGGCTGAATATGGTATTGCTGCACACTGGAAATATAAAGAGGGTGTACAGGGTAAGGATAAAATGGATCAGAGGCTTGCTTGGGTAAGACAGGTAATTGAGGCTCAGCAGACTTCTGATGATGTAGAGGAAATTGTACGAATTATCAAAAGCGATATAGCTTTAGAGGATATTGTTGTAATGACTCCTAAGGGGGATTCTATAACTTTGCCTACTGATTCAACACCGATAGATTTTGCTTATAGGATACATTCACAGATAGGGCATAATACAATTGGTGCAAAGGTAGATGGCAAGATGGTGCCACTTGATTATAAGTTGCAGACGGGGCAGATTGTAGAGGTTATGACAAGTAAAGACCCTGATAAAGGTCCGAATAGAGCTTGGATTGACATTGTTAAAACTAGTGAGGCTAAGTCTAAAATGCGTTCTTGGTTTAAAAAGGAGCGTAGAGAGGAAAATGTTCTAACTGGTAAAGCAGAGCTTGAAAAGGAATTTAAAAGGTTTAGGATTAATGTGCCTGAGGAGGATTTATCTGAATTTTTAAGTGATGACTTGAAAAAGCACAACTGCTCAACTATTGACGATTTTTATGCATCTGTTGGATATGGTGGTATAACTCTGTCCAAAATAATGACAAGGCTTAAAGATAGCTATATCAAGAAATATGGCGATGAAGCTGAGAAGATTGAAAGTACGAATATTATTAAGCCAAAAGAGAATGCGAATCGTAAGAGTGGTATAATTCTTGATAGTATAGATGATGTGCTTGTGAAGTTTTCGCAATGTTGTAATCCATTGCCTGGAGATGAGATTGTAGGGTTTATTACAAGGGGACATGGAATTTCTGTTCATACTCAAAATTGTACAAACTATAAATCAGCAATGGAAAAAGGCAATAACCTTGAGAGATGGGTTGAGGTTGAGTGGACTGATAGCCTTAAATCAAGCATGAGAACTGGAATAAAAGTAATCGCTAATGATAGAGTTGGCTTGATGTATGATATATCTGCAATCCTTGTTGAAGCTAGAATTCCAATTAACCATTCATCGTCAAGAATACTAAAGAGTGGGAATGCTATTTTTGAGGCTTCAATTAATATATCTGGAAAAGAACAATTGAACAACCTTTTTGATAGGTTGAAGAAAATAAAAGGCGTTATTTCAGTTGATAAGGCTGGATTATAAAGTAAAGGGGACTAACAATGAAAGCAAAGGTAATGCCACTTGGTGAACTAAGGGCAAATTGTTATATTGTTGAAACGGAGAATAAGAACGCAGTTGCGTTTGATATAGGTGGAGAGCCTGAAAGGTTTTTGCAGTATCTGAAAGAGAATGATTTAACGCTGAAGAAAATATTTCTGACGCATGGGCATTATGACCATATTGGTGGAGTTTATGAGGTGCAAAAGCAAACAGGTGCTGAGGTTTATGTTCATTCGGGCGATGCCATGAAGATTAAAAGTGAGGTAGGGAGCTTGGCTATAAATCTTGGTGAAACTGATTTTAAGAAGATTGAGAATTATACTGAAGTAAAAGATGGCGATATAATAACCCTTGATGAGCTTGAATTTAAGGTTATGCATACTCCTGGACATACGAATGGCTGTGTTTGTTATATCTGTGATGAGTGCATTTTTACTGGTGATACATTGTTCAGATGTTCAATCGGCAGAACGGATTTGCCTGATGGTGATTTCACTAAAATGAGCGAATCATTACAAAAGCTTAATGCACTTGAAAAGGATTATATTGTATATCCTGGACATGAGGGAGAAACGACTTTGGCATTTGAAAAAAACAATAATCCATATTTAAAGGGAAATCCATATGACAATTTTATTTAGTAATCATACAATTAAATATGAGGTGGAGTCAACCGTTAAGCTTTTTATTCCAGCTATGCGTTTTAACTTTGTATACGATGAAAGAAATTGTGATGGCGATATGGTTATGACTAGAGTTAAAAAAGGTAAAAGCTTTACCTATCTGTATGCATATGTTAGAATTGGCGATAAGATAAAGCGTATGGCGTACCATATTTCCAATGAAAAGGTTAAGACGGAAAAAGATTTGTGTGAGTATAATTTATGCAAGCTTGTTTATTTTTGCCTATCAGAAGTTACAGAGATAACACCAAAATGGGGAATGTTAACTGGAATTCGTCCTGTTAAAAAAGTTGTTGATTTGATAGAAAAAGGACTTAGTAAGACTGAAGTATTTGCTGTGCTGAAAGATAGGTTTCTAGTTAGCAATGAAAAGCTTGAGTTGGCATATAAGATTGCTAAAATACAGATGCCACTTATTAACACTAACGATTGCAAAACAGTAAGCCTTTATGTTTCAATTCCATTTTGCCCGACAAGATGTAGCTACTGCTCATTTGTTTCACATTCGATAGAAACAGCAAAAAAACTCATTCCTGACTATATAAAATATCTTTGTATTGAATTAGAACAGTTGGGGGATTTTGTTAGGGAATTAGGCTTGAAGATAGATACTATATACATTGGTGGAGGTACTCCTACATCAATTGAGGCTGAGGATTTGCGAAGAGTTATGGAATGTTTATCCAAAAGCTTTGACATTTCAGCAGTTCGTGAATATAATGTAGAAGCAGGGCGTGCAGATACGATAACTTTTGATAAGCTTAAAGTTATAAAAGAGATGGGTGCAACGAGAATTTCAGTTAATCCACAGACCTTTAACGATGATGTATTAAAGGTTATCGGCAGAAATCATACTGCAAAGCAAACAGTTGATGCTTACATAATGGCTAAGGATTTAGGGTTTGATAATATAAATATGGATTTAATTGCAGGACTTCCTACAGAAACTGTTGAAAGCTTTAAGAGCACATTGGATAAGGTAATCTCACTTGACCCTGAAAGTGTTACAATTCATACGCTGACGCTAAAACGCTCATCAAGCCTGTATTCAGAGGGTGAAAACCATGTTGGTAATCCTGTTTCTCAAATGCTTGAGTATGGCTTGAAAGCATTGACGGATAATGGTTATAATCCTTATTATCTGTATCGACAGAAAAATACGGTGGAAAATCTTGAGAACACAGGTTATGCCAAGAGTGGAAAGGAAAGCTTGTATAATATTTTTATTATGGACGAAACACAAACGATTTTAGGAGCAGGATGTTCAGCATCAACTAAGCTTATTTATCCAAATGGGGAGCTTATGAGGGTTCACAATTATAAGTTTCCTTATGAGTATATCAACCGTTTTGATGAACTTATGAATAAAAAGGCAACCGAAAGCAAGGACTGGAGAGAGTCCATAGCTAGAATATGAGGAGGGGAATTATGGTTACATTTGATGATACAGTGTCAACAGCAAGAAAATGTTTTGATACGGCTGCAACAAAAACAGGTGAGGCAGTTCAGTTATCAAAGAGATATATCGAAAAGACACAGGTAAAGAATAGACTTAATTCGTTGTATGAACGCTTAGGTAAGGCACAGTATTTGACAGAAACAGGTATAAAGGATGAGAGCGAAATTGTTGCAGATTTAATGGAGCAAATTGGAGATGCAAGAGATGATTTGAGCAGTGCTAATACTAGATATAGGGAAATGAAGTCAATTCGATGTGCATATTGCAATAAAAGGAATACACCAAAAAGTCTATACTGTTCTGGATGCGGTGAGAAATTATAGATTAATCATAAAATGTGAATGCAGGCGAGGTTTCAGCTTGCATTTATATTTTTGAATATGGAAGTGCTTGTAAGCAAAGTTGGAGATTAAATTAAAAATTTGGAGAAATGAAATATATGTTTGAAAAAAATGATGTTGTGGAATTAGAAATAACAGGAATAACTTCAGAGGGAAATGGTGTTGGAAGAGTTGAGGGCATGGCAATTTTTGTCCCACAAACAGCAATAGGGGACAAGCTTTTGGTGAAAATTGTTAGCGTCAAAAAAAGTTATGCTTACGGCATTATTGATACTATACTTATGCCGTCAAGCGATAGAATTGACGTTGATTGTGAGGTTTTTGGAAGATGTGGAGGCTGTGCTTACAGGCATATCAGCTACAAGTCGGAGCTTTCAATTAAAGAAGATGTTGTAAAAGATGCTTTTACAAGAATAGGAAAGCTTAATCCCGAATTTGCACCAATTCTTGCTTGTGATGAAACAGAATATTATAGAAATAAGGCACAGTATCCTGTTGCAGAGATTGATGGTAAGGCTTTTTGTGGATTTTATTCAAAAAGAAGTCATAGAGTCGTTCCGTTTACAGCCTGCAAAATACAGCCAAAAGAGTTTGAGGAGATTGTAAACAGGATAATTAATTATGTTAATGAAAAAAATATCAGCGTTTATAACGAGCAGACAAGCAAGGGAACACTTCGTCATATTTATCTAAGAAAAGGATACTCCACTAACGATACTATGGTTTGCCTTGTTACTACAAGAAATATTGCTGACGATATATCAGATTTGTGTGAGATGCTTGCAAGCGAATTCGCAAACATAAAATCAATCGTTGTGAATGTTAATAAGCAAAATACAAATATAATCTTAGGTAGAAAAAATTATATTGCTTGGGGTGAGCCACATATTTCCGATGTTATGTGTGGGAATAAAGTTCTGCTTTCTCCAAATTCATTCTATCAGGTAAATACTAAGCAAGCTGAAAAGTTATATAATATTGCAAAAGAATTTGCGAACATAACTCCTAATGATACCCTGCTTGACTTGTACTGCGGTGCTGGCACAATAGGGCTATCAATGGCAAAACAGCTGAAAAGCCTCATAGGAGTTGATGACGTTCCTCAAGCTATAAAAAATGCAACCGAAAATGCTGAGCTGAATTCAATTGGCAATGCAGAATTTTATTGCAGTGATGCTGGAGAGTTCGCCGAAAAAATAGTGCAACAAAATAAAAGAATAGATGTGGTTATAGTCAATCCACCAAGAAAAGGCTGCGATTTGCTAACTCTTAACTCAATCTCGAAAATTGCCCCAACAAGTGTTGTTATGGTATCGTGTAACCCCTCCACCGCCGCAAGAGATTGCGCAATACTTAACACCCTAGGCTATGAGGTGTCAAAAGTGTCCGCAGTTGATATGTTCCCTCGTACGGTGCATGTTGAGACGGTAGTATTGATGTCTCGTATATCTGGTAAGTAAATACGGTTATCATCGCAATATGTTGTGGTTATACGTGGATTTGGAGAAAAAATAGTCTAATTATCATTTTTGCTTTATTAGCGGATACTAATAGGCTATATCGAGAAAAGGAGGTGAGCCTGTGGATTCAAAAATCTGGTATATACCTGCAAGGAAAGGCCGCTTGGAAAAGAAGATCGGTATCTATTGCAGAGTGAGTACATCCGAAAAAGAACAGTTGTATAGTCTTGCTGGACAGATATCTGCTTTGACAAGAGCAGTTGCCAATGTTAGCCAGTGGCGATTAGCCGATGTTTTTATAGATATTGCTTCTGCAAAAGGTGATGTTCCACGTCGTGAATTTGAACGACTGATAAGAGAATGCGAGGCTCACAATATCTCCGTAGTACTGACAAAGAGAATCATCCGTAAGTGTACGGACGAGGATTTCGACCCGCCTGTAGCGT
>CAZSZG010000017.1:13653-29926 GCA_964610805.1 uncultured Oscillospiraceae bacterium | reverse complement strand
ATGTGAGCGATTTTTTTATTATTGCTAATTACTTTTTTCTTTTATCAATAACTCTAACAGCCTTACCCTCTGAACGAGCGATACTTTTAGGTTCAACTAAGCGTATTTTCGCTGCAATTCCAAGTGTAGACTCAATTCCCGATTTTATAATATGTTCCTGTTCTTCCATATTTTTCACTGTGTCCGAGAACATTTCTTGTGAAATTTCAACCTGTACTTCCAACGTATCGTTGTTATTAACCCTATCTACAATCAATTGATAATGAGGTGCAGTGTTCCCAAGCTGTAATAACACACTTTCAATCTGTGATGGAAATACATTCACACCCCTTATAATAAGCATATCATCAGAACGCCCTGCTGGTTTTAGCATCTTAACAAGAGTTCTTCCACAAGAACATTCCCCTCTTTTTAAAACTGCAATATCTCTTGTTCTATATCTAATAAGTGGGAACGCTTCCTTTGTTATGCAAGTAAACACAAGTTCACCCTGTTGTCCGTCAGGCAAAACTTCACCAGTATCAGGGTCAATTATTTCAGGAATAAAGTGATCCTCATTTATATGCATTCCCGTCTGCTCCGAACATTCAAACGATACACCAGGACCAATAATTTCAGACAAGCCATAAATATCATAAGCCTTTATTCCAAGCTTATTCTCTATCTCTTGACGCATTTCTTCAGTCCAAGGTTCAGCCCCTAAAATACCTGCTTTAAGCTTTATATCATCCTTTGTAATCCCCATTTCAGCCATTGTTTCAGCAAGATACAACGCATAAGATGGAGTACAGCAGATAAACGTTGAGCCAAAGTCTTTTATAATCGTAATCTGTCGTTGTGTATTACCCACAGATACGGGAATTACCGTCATCCCTACTTCTTCAGCACCATAATGCAGACCAAGACCACCTGTAAACAATCCATACCCATATGAAACATGCATAAAATCACTTTTTGTTGCACCAGCAGCAGTTAATGCTCTTGCACAACATTCCTGCCAAAGCTTAATATCATTTTCAGTATACCCAACAACTATTTGCTTGCCTGTTGTTCCAGAAGATGCATGAACTCTCACAACCTCCTCCGTAGGAACAGCGAATAAACCGTAGGGATAGGTATCACGCAAGTCCTGTTTTACTGTAAAAGGAAGCTTATGCAAATCTTCTATTGAGTTGATGTCCTCTAACTTAACCCCTGCTTCGTCCATCTTATTTCTGTAATATGGTACATTTTCATAAATTCGCCTTACAGTTTGCGATAGCCTAAAGCTTTGAAGCGACTTAATTTCACTCCTCGTTGCACATTCTATTGAACTGTTCCAATAACTTTCCACCCGTAGTCCTCCTTAATTCTGTTTATATGAGCAACAATAATCGGCATAAGCTTTAACTATAATTTTAAAGCTTGAGTTTTCAGGCACGATAAAACTTTCACCCTCAGCATAGGTTTTGTAATCATTCTCGCCCTTTAACATTGTGTCCATCTCGCCACCTATAATTTCCATAAGTTCCTCAGCCTCAGTGTTAAACTCATAATTGCCCGCAAGCATAAAGCCTAATGTTTTCTTTTCTCCACTTGGAAAAGTATAGTTCTACTTGTAACTTTCCCATCAAAATAAACATTAGCTTTTTTAATTACGGATACATTCATAAATTCCATATTATATTCCTCAATTCAAACTTTTATGCTAATATCTCACCCTGTACTTTTTTGCTCAACGAATTAAATATTAATAAATACGACTTATCAACCATATCTCGCAAAACATCGTCTGGCACTTCCCCCTCAAGATAAACAGAGTTCCAATGCTCCTTATTCATGTAATAACCAGGAACAATGTCCTCATACTGTTTTCTTAGGAGGTCGCCAAATAGTGGTTCAAGCTTTAAAGTAATTATCGGCTTACCATATTTATCTCCACCCTGCATTGCAAACATTTTTCCATTAATCATGTATCGTGTTGCTTGCCATTCAACCTTAAAATCCTTTACAACACCCTTTTTGCCGTTGCAATATTCATCAAGCCACTCATACTTCATCAAATTACCCCAAATATGTTTTATATATTCTTTCCAAGACCGAAAGCTTTTTTATTCAACTCTAAAAACTTTGCAGGAACACATTCCTCTAAAGCCTTTTGCCATAAGCTATCATCAAACCCCATTTTAGTTGACAACACACCCATCAAAACAACATTTGATGCTTTTGCATTTCCAGCCTCTTCAGCAAGAGTTAATGCATCAACAGGGATAACATCTATATCCAAAGCTTTTATTTTCTCAATTATTTCTGTTGGGTACTGTGCTACACCAGTTATAACTGGCATTGGGTCGATTTGTTGTGTAGATACTACCAAATGTCCACCATCTTTGAGGTAGGAAACATATCTTGCACCCTCAAGTAGCTCGAATGAAACTATAACGTCTGCCTCGCCCTTTTCAATTACAGGTGAATAAACATTTTTCCCATACTTTACATAAGTAACGACAGAACCACCACGCTGTGACATTCCATGCACTTCACTTACCTTAACTTCAAAGCCTTGAGATAACAAAACATTACCTAAAATCCTTGATGCAAGCAATGAACCCTGTCCGCCTACGCCTACTATCATTATTGATTTTGTTTCCATTATTCGTTACCTCCAATTGCATCAAATTTGCACTTTTGCATACAAACGCCACATCCTACACATTGAGTGTGGTTTATTTCAGCCTTTCCGTCTTTCATAGAAATAGCAGGACATCCAACTTTCATACACATCTTACATGATTTACATTTATCTCTATTTACCCTTAGTGCAGGTTTATGCTTAACATATTTCAGTAATGCACAAGGACGTCTTGATATTATTACAGATGGCTCAGCAACTTCTAATTCTTCCATAATTGCTTCTTCTGTTTCAGCAAGATTATATGGGTCAACTACTCTAACTCTATCTATTCCAATAGCCTTACAAAGTGCTTCTAAGTCAACCTTTGCAGAAACATCACCCTTTAAATTATATCCAGTAGTTGGGTTGTGTTGATGTCCTGTCATACCTGTAATTGAGTTGTCTAATATTAAAACTGTTGAATTTGTAGAGTTATATGCGATATTAACAAGCCCTGTCATGCCACTATGCATAAAGGTTGAGTCGCCTATTACAGCAACAGATTTCTTCTCACTTTCTGCTCCTCTAGCCTTATTAAAGCCATGCATGCCAGAAATAGATGCACCCATACAAATTGTAGTATCCATCGCTGAAAGTGGTGCTGATGCTCCCAAAGTATAGCAACCAATATCTCCAGATACCATAATCTTATTCTTAGACAAAACAGAGAACACTCCCCTATGAGGACAACCAGCACACATTACTGGTGGACGTACAGGTACTGCCACAGGGAATTCCTTATATTCAGCCTTTTTATCAAGCATTTTTTCAGCAATAATCGACTGTGAAAGCTCACCTATAAATCCAAATAGCTCCTTACCCTTTACATCGAGTCCAAGCTTTTTGCAATGAGTTTCAATTACATCATCAAGTTCCTCAATAACATATACTGTTTCAAACTTTTCAACAAAATCTGTAATCAGCTTTTTAGGAAGTGGATTTACAATTCCTAGCTTTAAGTACGATACAGTGTCACCTAGTGCTTCTTTTGCATATTGATATGCAATTCCACTTGTTATAACACCTATTTTTGTATCATTTATTTCAACCTTATTCAATTTAGATGTTTCAGAAAATTCTATAAGCTTTTGCGTTCTTTCCTCAACAAAAGCATGTCTGCCACGAGCCATTGCTGGCATCATTACATATTTCTGTGGATTTTTTACATATTCCTTTAGAGGAACTTCTTCTCTTGGACAAACTTCCACTGAACTCTGTGA
The DNA here is from genome assembly GCA_964610805.1 of uncultured Oscillospiraceae bacterium. Classification (GTDB taxonomy): domain Bacteria; phylum Bacillota; class Clostridia; order Oscillospirales; family Ruminococcaceae; genus JAAYPV01. Next base: position 26,053 of record CAZSZG010000017.1, on the reverse strand, counting down.
ATGAGACACTCTTGTTGTAAGCCTTACTATAACAGGTGTATCAAACTGTTCAGATAGCTCAAATCCCTCAACCACAAAGTCCTTACATTCAGCTGAATCAGATGGCTCAAGCATTAGTACCTTTGAAGCTATAGCGTGGTATCTGCTATCCTGTTCATTTTGTGATGAATGCATACCTGGATCATCAGCAACTGCGATAACCAAACCTCCATTTACACCCGTATACGAAACAGTGTACAATGGGTCTGCTGCAACGTTTAATCCAACGTGTTTCATACCACAGAACGACCTTGCACCAGCAATTGATGAACCAATCGCAACTTCCATTGCAACCTTTTCATTAGGTGCCCACTCAGCATATATTTCATCATATTTTGCAGTATATTCTGTTATTTCTGTTGATGGTGTTCCAGGATAACTAGATACTACCTTACAACCACCCTCATATATACCTCTAGCAAAGGCCTCATTCCCAAGCATTAACTTCTTCATATTCGTTAATACTCCTTTCTAAAATTAACAATTAACTATTGCGTAAATCAAGTATTCTCTTTGCCTTACCTTGAAAACGCTCAAGTGATTTATATTCAACAAGTGAAACTTTTGTTTCAATTCCTAAAACTGTCTTTAAATCATGATGTATTTTATTCCTTAGATTTTCCAATCCTGCATAGTTTTCAAGCAAAGTTCCATCTACAAGTTCAACCTTGACTTCAAGAGCATCACAATAATTATCTCTAGTAACCACTAATTGATAATGTGGTGCAATATTTTCATATGCCATAAGTACACTTTCAATCTGTGATGGGAACACATTAACACCACGAATTTTAAGCATATCATCACTTCTGCCTTTGATTTTATCCATTCTTGCAAAGGTTCTTCCACATTTACATTTATCATAATTAATCTTTGTAATATCCTTTGTACGATATCTAAGCATAGGTATACCCTCTTTTGTGAGCGTTGTAATAACCAACTCACCCTGTGAACCCTTAGGCAATACCTCTAATGTGTTTGAGTCAATAATTTCAGCTAGGAAATGGTCCTCATTAATATGCATTCCCTCACGATATTTACAATTGCCAGAAATACCAGGTCCCATCAGCTCACTCATTCCATAATTATCAGTTACAAACAAGTTTAAAGTCTTTTCAATCTGGTCACGCATTTCCTCAGTACAGCCCTCTGAGCCTAGCAAGCCTATTCTTAAATTAATCTTATCAAGGACGCCCATTTCTCTCGCTGTTTCGCCTATGTATTGTGCATAAGATGGAGTTGAAACTAAGCCCGTTGTCTGAAAATCCTGCATAAGCATAATTTGTTTTTCTGTATTGCCACTTGAAGTAGGAACTACTGTTGCACCGATTTTCTCCAAGCCATAATGCAACCCTAAAGCTCCTGTAAACAAACCATAGCCAAAAGCTATCTGGATAATATCATCTTCTGTCGCTCCTCCACCAATACACAGACGAGCCATACAATCGCTCCAGTTATCCAAGTCTTTTTTTGTATATCCAACAACTGTTGGTTTGCCCGTTGTACCACTTGATGCATGAATTCTGACTATCTTTTTTAAAGGTTGCCCAAACAATCCAAAGGGATAAGTATCTCTAATATCCTCTTTTGTGGTATATGGAATATTTTCAATATCTTTAATAGACTTTATCTTTTCAGCAGTCACTCCTGCTTTAGTGAGTCTATCATTATAAAACGGTATATTTTTGATACAGTAATCAACAAGCCATCTTAGACGCTCTACCTGTAATTTCTCAATTTGCTCCCTTGGCATTGTTTCTATATCCTTTTGGAAAAACATAAAAAACTTCCTTTCAAACTAATTTTCTGTGAAAACATTGATGTTACAATATTGACGTTATTAAAATACATTATAACATATTTATTTTAAATTGTATATAGATTTTAATAAAAAACCAATTTTTCTTGTCTATAATGTATCTTAAAAACAAAAATTCGCTGACTTTTTAGTTAGCGAATTTTTGCTTTTTATTGTTATATAGTAAAACTTTATACTCTCAAAGTGTGTATTATATAATACGCCTATTCTTCCAGTAACTTAATTACAATTTCCTTTACAATGCCAGGATTAGCTTTTCCCTTAGATTCCTTCATACACTGACCAACCAAATAGCCCATAGCATTTGTCTTACCGTTTTTATAATCAGTAACTGATTTTTCATTCTTAGCAATTACTTCCCTTGCTAAATTCTCAAGAAAATCAGTGTCGGAATTCTGTGCCAAACCAAGTTCATTTATAACTTCATTAGGCTCTTTGTCTTCACTTATAACTGCATCCATTACAGTTTTAGCAGCAGAGTTGGAAATTGTTCCTTTTTCTACACTGCTTACCAATTCACAAAGCCTTTTCGCAGTAAGAGGGGTATCCAAAATACTTTTCCCTGTTTCATTCATATATTTAGATATATCTGACAAAATCCAATTACTAATATTTTTAGGTGTACATATGTCAATAGCAACACAATCATCAAACAATTTTGATTTGTCCATATTTTCAACTATTAGAGTTGCATCCACCTGACTTATTCCAAAATCTTTTATATATCGTGCAATCTTTTTATTAGGAAGTTCAGGTAATCCATCCTTTAACGCCTTTATTTTTTCCTCGTCAATAACAATTGTAAGTAAATCAGGCTCAGGAAAATATCTATAATCATTAGCATCTTCCTTAGTTCTCATAATAAAGCTCATGCCCTTTACATCGTCCCATCTTCTTGTTTCCTGTGCAATAACACCACCAGCCTCAATGACCTCAATCTGTCTTTTCGCCTCATATTCAATTCCACGAACTGCCGCACTAAAGCTGTTAACATTTTTCATCTCACAACGTATACCAAGTTCAGTACTTCCTTTTTCTCTTACAGAAACGTTTACATCACAGCGTATAGAACCCTCTTGCATTTTACAATCTGAAATATCAAGATACTGCAATATTGATTTTATTGTATCCAAATAAGCTTTAGCCTCTGCTGAACTTCTCATGTCAGGTTCAGATACTATTTCAATCAGTGGAACTCCACATCTGTTTAAATCTACTAATGAGCCAGCGAATGAATCATCATGCAAAAGTTTTCCTGCATCTTCTTCAATATGAATTCGTGTAACACCAATTCGCTTTTCTTCACCATCAACAATAACGTCCAAATATCCAAGCCCACAAACTGGAACTTCTGCTTGCGAAATCTGATATGCTTTTGGTAGGTCAGGATAGAAATAATTCTTCCTATCCTGTTTACAAACACTATTAATTTTACAATTAAGTGCATGTCCCATCTTAATTGCATACTCAACCACTTTTCCATTAAGTGTAGGTAGAGTTCCTGGCATACCCATACAAATAGGGCAAACCTGTGTGTTTACCTCAAGTCCGAATGCATTTTTGCAATCGCAATATATTTTTGAATCAGTATTTAATTCAGCATGAACCTCTAAGCCTACAACAATTTCGTAATCCTTCATGAATACCCCTCCTATAACGTTTGTGAAAGAACATTAAACCCACCGCATAAACTCTCGTAAGTATAAGCGGCATTAAGTAATGTCTGTTCACTGAATTTATTACCTATAAGTTGTAAGCCAATCGGCAAATTATTTTCATCTTTACCACATGGAACACTAATTGCAGGCAAGCCAGCGATATTTGCTGTTACTGTGCAAACGTCGTTGTAATACATTTTGACTGGGTCATTTATATTTTCACCAATTTTAAAAGCAGTAGATGGAACTGTTGGTGTTGCAATAATATCGCAACCCTTAAACGCCTCTGCAAATTCTGTGTAAATCCTTTTCTGTATAACCTTTGCTTTCTTATAATATGCATCATAAAAACCAGAACTTAGCACAAATGTTCCAAGCATAATTCTACGTTTTACTTCATCACCAAAGCCTTCACTTCTTGTCTTTTCATACATATCAATAAGGTTATCATACTCCTTTGCACGATAGCCATACTTTACTCCATCAAAACGAGCCAAGTTAGATGATGCCTCAGCAGATGCAATAATATAATAGGTATTAATTGCAAATTCAGTGTTAGGTAGTGATATTTCCTTTATTTCTGCACCATTTTCCTCATACATTTTTATTGCCTTATAAACTGATTCTTTAACTGTACTGTCAATTCCATCGCTAAAGTATTCCTTTGGTATACCTATTCTTAATCCCTTTGCATTAACTGTTAGGTTATCAGCCAAATTAGGATATTCAATATTCTTTGAAGTTGCATCCATTTTATCATAGCCACTTATAACACTTTGTAACATTGCAACGTCCTTAACACTCTTGCCGATAGGACCTATTTGGTCAAGTGAAGATGCGAATGCAACAAGTCCGTATCTGGATACACTTCCATAAGTTGGTTTAAGCCCAACAACACCACATAAAGCTGCTGGCTGTCTTATTGAGCCACCAGTATCAGAACCCAATGTCAATATAGCCTCACCAGCTGCAACGGCGGCTGCAGAACCTCCAGATGAACCACCAGGCACTCTATCCAAATCATGTGGATTTCTTGTTAAATGCATATGAGAAGTTTCAGTTGATGAACCCATCGCAAACTCGTCCATATTCATTTTACCCATAACAACCATGTCTGCGTTATTAACCTTTTCAGCTACCGTTGCATTGAACGGAGGAACATAATTTTCAAGCATTTTTGATGAACAGGTTGTCCTAATTCCCCTTGTGGAGATATTATCCTTAATTCCAATAGGTATTCCAGCTAATGTGTTCATTTTTTCACCCTTAGCAAAAGCCTCATCCACCTCAATTGCTTTTTGTCTAGCTGTTTCAGATGCCAAAGTAACATAAGCCCCAACTCTATCTTCAACGGATTTAACACGATTTTCTACATCTTCATATATCTCCAAAGCACTGCATTTTTTACTTCTCAACATTTCTGATAACTCAGATGCTGTCTTTTCATATAGCTTCATTTTCATACTCCTATTCAACTGTTTTTGGAACAACTAAACAACCTGCTTGTACTTCAGGTGCATTCTGTAAAAGTTCATTTCTAGTAAATTTATTTTGAACTGCAACATCTTCTCTAAATGTCATTGCATTATCAACGTCAAGTGTTAACTCATCATCAATATTCGGAAGCTTATCAACCATAGTTATAATTGCCTCCATATCCTTTTCAAACTTTTCAATCTTTTCTTCCTCAATTTTAAGCCTTGACAGCTTTGCGATATGTCTAATGTCAATACTCATATTTATCAATCCCTTTCACTTATTTTCCTGTCATATCTAAAAATTCTTGTTCACTTATAATTTTCAAGCCTAACTCCTGTGCCTTAGTAAGCTTACTTCCTGCATCTTCACCAGCAACAACATAATCTGTTTTCTTTGATACAGAAGATGAAACCTTACCAGCCATGCTTTCAACAATAGCCTTAGCCTCATCTCTTTTAAGAGTTGGCAACGTTCCTGTCAACACAAAGGTTAACCCTTTAAATTTATCACTTTGCACCTTACTACCATATTCCATATTAAGTCCATATGACCTCAATCTTTCTATTGTTTGTTGCATATGTGGCTCTTGAAAAGCCTTTACAACGCTTTCAGCCATTATGTCGCCAAAGCCATCTATTTCAGAAATAACCGATATATCTGCATTCATAATTAAATCCATAGAGGGAAGCCTTTCGCAAAGCAATGTCGCTGAACGCTGTCCTATATTTCGTATCCCCAACGCAAAAACCAATCTGTCAAGAGGATTTGCCTTTGAGTTTTCTATCGCTTTAAGCAAGTTTTTTACTGATTTATCAGCAAACCTATCAATTATAATAAGCTGTTCATAGGTTATAGTATATAAATCTGCAACAGAGAAAATCGTTCCACTGTCAAGCAAAGCTTTCACATTCGCTGGACCAAGCCCATCTATATTCATTGCACCCTTACTTGCAAAATGGATAATGCTTTTCAGCAACTGTGCAGGGCAATCTAAATTTGGACATCTAAGCACACTTTCCCCATCATCACGTTCAGCCTTTGAACCACAAACAGGACATTCCTTAGGCAATTCATACGGAACTGAACCCTCCTCATGGCTAACGGATTTTATAACCTCTGGAATAATTTCTCCAGCTTTTCTTACAAGTATAGTATCACCTATTCTTACATCCTTTTCAGATATAAACTGCTGATTATGCAATACAGCCCTTGATACGCTCGTACCCGCAAGCGTAATCGAATCAAAAACTGCTGTCGGCGTTATAGCACCTGTTCTTCCAACATTCACTTCTATACTCAGCAGCTTTGTTTCCTTTTCTTCAGGTGGGAATTTATAGGCAACTGCCCACTTTGGAGCTTTTGATGTTGCACCCATAATATCACGGTGGCTGAAGTCATTTAACTTTATAACAACTCCATCAGTATCAAACGAATACTTTGAACGTTCCTCGCCTATCTTAACTATTTCTGCATATACTTCATCGTAGCTTTTATATAATTTATAGCTTGGAATTACCTTTAACCCTAATGATTTAATATAATCAAGCGACTCCTTATGCGTAGTCAGCACCTTACCTTTTGTTTGCTGAATATTAAACAAAAATATATCAAGATTTCTTTTAGTAGTTATCTTAGGGTTTTTTTGGCGAAGTGAACCAGCAGCAGCATTTCTAGGGTTTTTAAACGGCTGTTCATCATTTAATTCCTGTTGTTCAACAAGACTATTAAAGCTCTCTCTCGGCATATACACTTCGCCTCTGACCTCTATAAAATCTATTGCCTCTTTTAATTTAAGTGGTATTGATTTTATAGTTTTAAGATTTAATGTGACATCCTCCCCTATAAAACCATCGCCCCTTGTAGAACCTCTTATAAATATTCCATTTTCATATTCAAGCGATACTGATAACCCATCAATTTTAGGCTCAACTATAAACTCAGCATTAGTAACCTTACCCTGACACCTTATAATAAATTCCTTAACCTGTTCAAATGAGAAAACATCCTGTAAACTTCCCATCTGGACATCATGGTTAACCTTATTAAATGTGTTTGAAAATTCTCCACCAACACGCTGAGTAGGTGATGATGGCAAAACAAACTCAGAGAATTCCTCCTCAAGCTTTTTTAATTCTTGCATGAGTAAATCGTACTCATAATCCTCAATCACAGGATTATCAAGCACATAATAGTTATAATTATGATTATTTATCTCTTCAGTTAAAGCATCTATTCTGATTTTAGCTTCTTCTCTATTCACTTTAAATTCCCCTTTTAAATTGTCTTCATATTATAACATATTATACCCTATTTACGCTAGTACTTTTTCATATTTTTTTCATTAATTAGCCCCAGAAATCGGATATGACATATTAATGTAATTTTCTGGAACATCTCCAACAATAATAGTTTCAGCCAATACATAATCAATAGAAATTTCTGCAATCTCACTTTTAGATGGCATAACTATTAAAAGCTGTACTGTAATATCAATTAATATCCTATGCCTTGTCTGATTAATCCCTGCTGGCGTAAACTCACTTTTTAGATTAGTTTTTACATTGCCTTTCGGTATAATCTTAATTTTAAGATTAGGACCTCTGCCTGAAAATATATACATACCACTGACAGTTCCTAATGGAACATCTATCACTTTATTAAGCTTTGTCTGTAAATCATCATTTATTCGCTTTGATAGCTCAGATTGTGTAAGATTTACATTTTTAGTTAATGTTTCAATAGAAGCTATACTTCCTTTTTCATCATACAAAATACTAACATAATTGGAATATACCATATTGCTATCAGTTAGGAAACCGTTAATAGCATCATTTAAAATGCTTACTGTTTCCTGATTCGCCTTATTGCTACTTATTGTACTTAATGAAGGCTGTATTTTTTTATCAACATAGCCCACACAAACCACAAGTAATGTTACAATTATTACTGAAAAACATACTATATTTACAATAACCCTATCTCTATCCCTGTTCGATTTTCTTGCCCTCATATCATCACACTTCCATCTGCTATTTTGGATTGTAATTTAAGTAAAAATAACTTCTTATCCATTTTGTTATGTTTTATAAAAAGGGCGACCCATTGGTCGCCCCTCAGAATCATAAGAATTGCTAGGACTCACATTCGCTATCTCCGATGTCACTCGATATATTAATATTTGACTGAGAAAATTCATCCATTGGGAAGCGAATCCTATCAAACATTTCGCATGGATCTTCAGATTCAGGTTTACACTTTTTGCATGGTATTTTATATTCAAATGTTGGAACTAATATTGTTGCAGGTCTTGATAACTCAACAACAGAGAATAATCCTAAAGTCATAATTACTGTTCTCTTATAGCAACAAGGGCTTTCTGGACCATCAAATGAGCATACCTTTTCAATTTTAGTAGCTAAAGCAATAGGGTCAACCACTTGTACTGAGGCAATTGGTAAATTAGCAACTTCACAACATGATTTACCTTTACCAATGTTCGTTTCTTTACTGAAGAAAGTTTTGGTATTAGACTCGCCACCATAAAGGATACAGCTTTTACAAGCCAAAGCTTTACCAGTTAACACGCAAGGACTATCGCATGTCTTTTCATATGCATATAGTTCTATGCTGAAAACATATGTTAAATCAATTGAATAGCATCCCTTATTATAATGTATTGGTTCGATATTCATACGAATATCACAAACTTTTACACTCTTACATTTTACAACGGATATGTTATGAGGAAGCTCACCACAATCCAAATTCACTTGTATATCATTTAAACAATCCTTGTCACAGCAGCTGTCAAAAACTCTGTTTACCTTGATTGGTACTGCATCACAATAATCATGATGCTGTGCCTCGTATTCATTCATAAATAAACCCTCCTACAATCTATTAAAGCTGCTTTCGGCATATTTAATGCGTCAAGAAGTACTTCAATATATCATATTCAGGTTTACTCTTTTTAGTTACAATTATTAGGTGTTTTTATCAGTTTTTCTCATTACCTTCAGATTACCTATTTTATTTTTTCGTTCTTCTAAAACCTTCTCCACTTCTGAAAATGGTAAGTTTTTCTCTGCACATAATACCATTATATGATAAAGCAAGTCTGATATTTCATTTTTCAGCTCATCATTATCATTATTTTTAGAAGCTATAATCATTTCTGAACACTCTTCGCCACATTTCTTTAAAATCTTATCCTCACCCTTTGAAAATAAATAACAGGTATATGAACCCTCCTGAAAGGTTTCTTTTCTATTTAAAACAACCTGATATAATTCCTCAAAAACACTACTCATTTATAATTCTCCTTAATATATTTTATTGAAAAAGCAACTGTATTCACCCGTATGGCAAGCTACACCATTTTGCTCAACATTAACAAGCAATGTATCCTTATCACAATCGCCATAGATACTAACTACCTTTTGCAAATGCCCAGATGTAGCACCTTTATTCCAAAGCTCCTGCCTAGAACGACTCCAAAACCAAGTGTAACCTGTTTCAAGAGTCTTAGCAAGGCTTTCCTTATTCATATACGCAAGCATAACAACAGCCTTAGTTTTTACATCACACACAACAGCTGGTATCAGCTCACCTTTTTTAAAATAGTCATCTATATTTATATTTTCCATGAGCTACCCCTCACGAACTGCGATATTCTTTTTCTTTAAATGCTCTTTAACTTCGCCAACCGTTAATTCTTTAAAGTGAAATAAAGATGCCGCTAATGCTGCTGAAGAGTTTGTTTTCTCGAACACTTCTGAAAAATCTTCTAGCTTTCCACAGCCACCACTTGCTATAACAGGGATTTTTACAGCTTCACATACTGCATTCAGCATCTCAATATCAAATCCAGCCTTTGTTCCATCTGTATCAATTGAGTTAAGGCAAATTTCTCCTGCACCAAGCTCCTCAACCTTTTTAACCCATTCAATCAAGTCAAGCTTCATATCAATTCGTCCACCATTTATATAAACAGCAAACTTTCCATCAGCATTACGTTTTGCATCTATTCCAACAACAACACACTGGCTACCAAATATATCTGCTGCTTCTTTAATCAAAGATGGATTTTTTACAGCTGATGAGTTAATTGAAACTTTATCAGCACCAGCCCTTAATGTTTCTCTAAAATCTTCAATAGTAGAAATTCCACCACCAACAGTAAGTGGCACAAAAACTTTTCTAGCAGTATTTCTTACAACATCAAGAATTACACCCCTGCCCTCATGTGATGCTGTTATATCGTAAAAGACAAGTTCATCAGCACCCTGTCTATTGTATTCCTTTGCATATTCAACTGGGTCACCTACATCTTTTACCCCTTCAAACTTAACGCCCTTAACTACCTTACCATTTCTCACATCAAGACATGGTATAATTCTTTTAGCCAACATATCCTATCCCTGCCTTCCTGCTATACTGATAGCATCATTCAAATTCAACGTGCCTTTATATATGGACTTACCACAAATTGTTCCATAAAGATTAAGGTTCATGCAATTTTTTATATCATCAACATTACGGACACCACCACTTGCTATAATATTACAGTCAACTGCCTTATTTATAGCATTTAGTTGTTCGAGATTAACTCCCTCTAATGTTCCATCCTTTGATATATCAGTGAAAATAATGCACTTTATACCAATCGAAACCATTTCTTCAGCTAGTGAAATATAGGATACTTTAGAGCTGTCAAGCCAACCCTCAACTGCAACCATTCCATCTAAAGCGTCAATTCCCACAGCAATCTTATCGCCATATTCCTTAACAGCGTCTTTTACAATCTGAGGGTTTTTGAGTGCAACAGAGCCAAGTATAACCCTTGAAATACCGTTTTGAAGATAATATTCAACCGTATCAAGTGTTCTAATTCCCCCACCTAACTCAACCTTTAGATTAGTATATTTAGCTACATCAATAAAAATATTGTCATTCACTGGTTTTCCGTTCTTTGCTCCGTCCAAGTCAACCATATGTATCCATGTTGCCCCAGAGGTTTCAAAGCTTTTTGCTGTTTCCATATAATTATCTGCAACCTTTTCTGTTGTAGAAAAATCACCTTTATAAAGTCTGACACAATTGCCATCCTTAATATCTATTGCTGGAAGTATAATCATTTTATAAGTCCTCCAAAATTTTTCAATATCCTTAAACCTGTATCCCCACTTTTTTCAGGGTGAAATTGTGCTCCGTATGCCATATTGCCATCATAAACTAAAGCAGGAATTTTACTACCATATTCGCAAAAAGCTAATATATTTTTATCATCACAAATTGCCTTATATGAGTGTACAAAATAAACATAGCTATCATCACCAAGCCCATCTAAAAGCTCGCAATCATTGAGTTTTTCAAGCTTATTCCAACCCATATGAGGTACGCTTAAATTCGGTGAAATTATCTTCTCAACACTTCCACTAATTAAACCCAAGCCATCACATTCCTCAAATTCATATCCCTTTTCAAACATTAACTGCATACCCAAGCAAATCCCTAGAAACGGCTTTTTATATGCCTCAACTTTTATTGTGTCAACCAAACCACTATCATTCAGCATTTTCATAGCAGTAGGGAACGCTCCGACACCAGGTAAAATCAACGCATCAGCGTTAATAATCTCTTGTTTATCATTAGTAAGCTTGCTTTCCAAACCTAAATAATCAAGTGCATTTTTTACGCTAAAAATATTTCCAGCACCATAATCAATTATTGCTATCATCTACAAAACCCCTTTGGTTGAGAGTGTTTCACCGATTTTAGTTGGTTTAATCGCTTGCTTTAATGCATGAGCCATAGCTTTAAAAATCGCCTCACATTTATGATGGTCATTTGTTCCATATACCATATTCAAATGCAATGTAATACCAGCATTAAACGCAAAGGCTCTGAAAAACTCCTCTGTTAAACAGGTATCATACTCACCAATTTTTTCATTTTGGAACTCCCCATTAAAAACCAAGAATGGACGGTTACTAATATCCAACGAACAAAAACCCAAAGCCTCATCCATTGGAATATAAGCACTTCCATAACGCTCAATTCCAGATTTATCTCCTAATGCTTTTGCGAAAGCCTGTCCAAGTGCTATGCCCGTATCCTCAACTGTGTGATGTCCGTCAACATATAAATCGCCTGTAACCTTGATGTTTATACCTATGCCACTATGTGCTGATAAAGCTATAAGCATATGGTCAAAAAACCCAATACCCGTGTCAATATTATACCCATCATTACTTTCCATTGAAACTGAAACCTTTATTTGTGTTTCTTTAGTGTTTCTCTCAACTGTTGCAATACGATTCATATTATCCTCCAGTCTTAATATCAGCAAGTATATTTTTCATTGCAAATATAAGCTTTTTATTCTCATCAACACTGCCCGAAG
>CAZSZG010000017.1:0-13553 GCA_964610805.1 uncultured Oscillospiraceae bacterium | reverse complement strand
AGCAGCTAATCCCACTGCCTTTGAGCAGGTTTTTAATATAATACAATTATCATATTTATGAATATCAGATAACAGACTTTCTGTCCAAAAATCCATATACGCTTCATCAAGAATTACCAAACAGTCAAGGCTCTCTATAAGCCTTTTAACTTCAATTTTACTAATTCCCAATGACGTTGGGTTACATGGATTTGAAAAAATCAATGCTTTTGCATTCTTAACCTTGCAAAATTCTATTAAGGCATCTACATCAACTGTTAGGTCATCACTTTTATTGAATATCTCCACATTCAATTCATACAAGCTACTGTAAAACGCATACATTGTAAAATCGGGTGCAAGCGTTACTACTGTATCACCCTTTTCAAGAAAGCAACTTGAAATAATGCTTATCAATTCATCAGAGCCATTTCCAGCAGTTACAAGCGACTCATCTATCCCATAAAAGTCAGCAAAAGCCTTTACTGTATTCCTTGCATACGGGTCAGGGTATCTATTATAATCAATCCTTTTCATTTCATCAGCTATCTTTTCAGCCATTTCATCACTTAAATTATAACAAGATTCATTTGCGTCAAGTCTAATCTCATAATCACCACTAATTGGCTCATAGGGTATTAACTCTGCAAGCTTTTTATTAAGTTTATAACCCATCTCTATACCCCTATTCAAACCTTACTTTTATTGCATTTGCGTGTGCTGTAAGCCCTTCTTTTTCTGCTATTAAAACTATATCATCCTTTGCCTCTTCTAACGCATCTTTTGTATAATAAATAAAGCTTGAACGCTTTACAAAGCTTGATACACCAAGTGGTGAGAAAAATCTTGCTGTTCCACTTGTTGGCAGAACATGGTTAGGGCCTGCATAATAATCTCCAAGAGATTCTGTTGTATATTGACCTAAGAATATTGAACCTGCATTCTCAAGGCACCCTAAATACTCCATTGGATTTTCCAAAAATACTTCCAAATGTTCAGGAGCAATTTTATTGGTTAATTCTACTGCATAATCAATACCTTCACATATAATTATCACACCATAATCTGCAAGTGACTTTTCTATTATATCCTTTCTGGACAGGGTTTTGCATTGTCTTTCAAGTTCAACAATAGTTTCATCAGCAATTCTCTCGCTAGTTGTAATAAGTATAGATGATGCCAAAACATCATGTTCAGCCTGTGACATTAAGTCTGCTGCAATGAATTTTGGGCTTGCTGTTTCATCTGCTAAAACTAATATTTCACTCGGCCCTGCTATCATATCAATATCTACAATTCCATATAAAAGTTTCTTTGCCGTTGCTACATAAATATTTCCAGGTCCTACGATTTTATCAACCTTTGGAATCTCTTTAGTTCCATATGCAAGTGCTGCAACTGCCTGTGCTCCACCTGATAAGAAAATCCTATCAACTCCACATAAAGCAGCAGCAACTAGTATATCCTTATTCGGTGTACCGTCCTTTAGTGGAGGTGTCACCATGATTATTTCCTTAACACCAGCAATTTTTGCAGGAATTGCATTCATAAGAACACTTGATGGATATGCTGCCGTACCTCCTGGAACATACAGTCCAACCCTTTCAAGACCTCTTACCTTTTGTCCCAATATAACTCCATTTTCCTTTGCGTTTATAAACCCCTGTTCCTTTTGCCTATTGTGGAAATCGGTTATATTTTCAATTGCATTTAAAAGTGCATTTACAAAAGCTTCATCAGCCTCGCCCAAAGCGTCATTTATAACATCTCTTGGAACTTCATAATATTTCGGTAAGCTACCATCAAACTTTAATGTATACTTTAAAACTGCGTCATCGCCATTTGCTTTGACATCTTCTATTATTTCAGTTACAACCTCTGCAACCTTTTTATCAGTTTCACCACTTCTCTTCTCTAAGTCATTGAGAAATTCTTTTTCATCAACACCATTCACATATATCTTTTTTATCATTATAAATTCTCCTCTATCTTTTTAATCAAATTCTCAATTTCTTTCTGTCTTAGCTTTAAGCTAACCATATTTACGATTAATCTTGCTGAAATATTTGCAATATCCTCTTTAACTTCTAATCCGTTTTCTTTCAACGTGCTACCTGTTTCAACTATATCTACAATTCCATTTGCAAGCTCAAGAAGTGGTGCAAGCTCAACAGAACCCTCTATTTTTACAATCTCAACGTCCATACCCTTGCCCTCAAAAAAAGTTCTTGCTACATTAGGGTACTTGGTAGCTATTGTTTTAACTCCATATCCACCATAAAAATCTTCACCTTTTTTGCAAGCCAAAGCAAATCTGCATTTCCCAAAGCCTAAATCAACAACTTCATAAAAGTTGCCATTCATCTCCATTATAGTATCCTTACCTACAACGCCCAAATCACAAACTCCATGTTCAACATAGGTAATTACGTCCGCTGCCTTAGCCAAAACTACCTCTAGGTTTGCATCCTTTATCGGCAAAATAAGCTTTCTTCCTTTTTCCCTTACAGCAGTACAATCAAATCCCATTTTTTCTAATAAACCAATTGTATCCTTTTCAAGTCTACCCTTAGTTAAGGCAATTCTCAATGGCTTAGACATTTCTTCCACCTCCAGAATATTCTTCATCAACTATAACTATCTCGGAAACATTTCTTTCCTTAGCATATTCCCTAACAGATTCCAAATCGTCCAGCAATGCCATCTCAACAACTTTACCTTGTTTTCTAATTTTATTTGCAATCTTTATCGCTTTAATTTCATATCCAGTTCTAGCAAATACTATCGCATCACTTGGTTTTGTTCTCTTTTTATTATCCTTTGCGATAATTGCTGAAACAGCGTTAACATTTACTGCAAGTCCAGTTGCAGGAACATCATAGCCAAACTCAGAAATCAGTTTATCATATCTTCCGCCTGATAGAACTTCTTCTCCATATCCAGCCAAATAACCTTTAATTATTACACCAGTGTAGTAATCAGTCCTATTCACCATTCCTAAATCAACAGTAATTATGCCATTCCCATTAAGCTTTGATGTATCCTTATACAGCTTTTTTAAATTTGACAATATCTCATCTATCTTTTTATTTGAAAAAAGTTTAGATGCTTTCTCAAAAACTTCTTCTCCTCCAAATAATCTTGGAAGCTGTTTTAATGCATTATTAACCTTATTATCACCCAAACTATCCAGTAAATCATTTAATGCAGGATAATTTTTCATCTCAATTAAATGTCGAATATTTTCCTTTACATCATCATCTACATTAAGTAAACACATCAGCTCTTTAAAAAATCCAACATCGCCTATTTCCAAAGAAAAATTGTCATCGCTACAAGTTGAAAGCACATCAATAGCAGTTGATATTACTTCTAAATCTGCCATCTTTGAAGATGAACCTATCAGTTCAATTCCCATTTGTGCAATCTGGTCACTACGACCTGTCAGTGATGGATTTATGGTATAAACGCACTGATTATAATACAATCTCAACGGAAGAACTGCGTCCTTAAGCCTTGTTGCAACTACTCTTGCTATCGGCATTGTTGAATCAGGGCGTAAAACCAATAACCTACCTTTGTTATCTATTAATTTATATAAACTCTCCTGTGGAAAATATCTTGAATTTAAATTAAACACATCAAAAAACTCCAAACCAGGTGTTATAAGCTCACAATATCCTCTACTTTTAAAAATATCATGAATTTTATCTTCTATTTCACGTCTTATAATACATTCCTTAAACAGCAAATCTTTTGTTCCCTCTGGGGTTATCAGGTCGAAATTTCTCATATCAATCTGCCTCCATAGATTCATTTTTACTTTAGCGTGCTAACATGATAATATGGTATCATGCCATCTGCAAAAAGTCAAGTTAAAACAATGTCATTTGGCTTGATTTAGGCAAATTGCCCAATGCACCTATACTTTCAAGTGTTTCAATTATAGTTTTTGATACCCCACACTTACTTTGGAACTCCTCAATAGAAATAAAATCTCCTTCCTGAGCAGTTTCATATAAATTATTTGCTGCGTTTTCGCCAACTCCAGCAATTGAACTAAATGGCAAACGAATTTTACCATCTTCTATCTTATATTTATAAGCATGTGATTTATATATATCAACTGGTAAAAAAGAAAATCCCCTTGTCAATACCTCATTAATCAATAGCAACATATCATATATTGAATTTTCTTTTGAAGTCTTTTCATTTCCCTTTTGCTTTAACTCCTCAATCTTATTTCTTACCTCAACCATTCCTTTAACAGCAGTTTCAGCATCAAAATCAGTGCCTCTTACTGTGAAGTATGTGGAATAAAACTCTAAGGGTTTATAAAGCTTAAACCAACCAAGCTTTATAGCGGCAATTACATATGCAGCAGCATGAGCTTTAGGGAACATATATTTTATCTTTAAGCAACTATTTATATACCATTGTGGAACATTATTATCTTTCAATGTTTGAATTATTTCAGGTGTAAACTTTAATGGTGCCATACCTTTTCTTGTAAACTCCATTATCTGAAACGCAAGCTTAGACTCAACACCCTTATATATTAGATAAGTCATAATGCTATCTCTTGTACCGATAACTTCACTAATGCTACAAGTTTTGTTTTTAATTAAATCCTGTGCATTACCAATCCAAACATCAGTACCATGTGATAAACCCGAAATCTGTAATAAGTCACTGAACTTTTTTGGCTGTGCATCGACTAACATTTGAATTGTAAAGCCTGTACCCATTTCTGGGATACCCAAACTTCCCGTCTGGCAATATATATCCTCTGGTGTTACGCCCAAAACCTCTGCTGATGTTATCATTTCTATAACCTTTGGGTCAGATGTTGGAACATCCTTTATCTTAACACCTGTCAAATCCTCAAGATGCTTGTACAAGGTAGGCACAACATGTCCCAACTCATCAAGCTTCAGTATCGTATCATGCAAGGAATGGAAGTCAAAATGTGTAGTTATTACATCCGAATCCGTAGAATCAGCTGGGTGCTGAATAGGCGTAAAGTCATACACATCATATTCAGACGGAACAACAACCATTCCTCCAGGATGCTGTCCGGTAGTCCTCTTTACTCCTGTACAGCCTATTGTCATACGGTTTTCTTCAGCAGGATTAGCCGTAGTACTCTTTTCCTCAAGATAATGCTTTACATATCCAAATGCTGTTCTTTCAGCAACTGTACTAATTGTTCCTGCCTTAAATACATTATCTCTACCGAATAACTCCTCTGTATATCTATGTGCCTTAGACTGATATTCGCTTGAAAAGTTAAGGTCTATATCAGGTGCTTTATCGCCATCAAATCCTAAGAATGTTTCAAATGGAATATCATGTCCATCACGAATCATTTCAACATTACAATTAGGGCAATTTTTCGATGGCAAATCAAATCCTGAGCCAATAGAGCCGTCTGTTATAAACTCACTATATTGGCAATCCCCACAAACATAATGTGGTACAAGAGGATTTACCTCAGAAATTCCAGCCATTGCAGCAACGAAAGATGAGCCAACCGAACCCCTTGAGCCAACAAGGTATCCATTTTCCTCAGAGTTTGCAACTAGCTTTTGAGCGATAATATACAGCACAGCAAACCCATGTTTTATAATCGAAGATAACTCTCTATCCAATCTTTTTTCAACTATTTCTGGCAGTGACTCACCGTATATTTCCTTTGCTCTTGCATATGTTATACATTTCAACTCCTCGTCAGAGCCTTCAATCGTAGGTGTAAAAGTTCCCTTTGGTATCGGTCTTACAACTTCAACACTATCTGCAATTGCATTTGTATTTTCTACAACAACCTCATACGCTTTTTCCTCACCCAAATAAGCAAATTCCTCAAGCATTTCTCCAGTCGTTCTGAAATACAGTGGTGGTTGGTTATCAGCATCCTTAAAGCCAATCCCAGACATCAAAATTCGCCTGAAAATTTCATCTTTTTTATCTAAAAAGTGAATATCACAGGTTGCTACAACAGGTATCTTCAACTCGTCACCAAGCTTTACAATCTGTTTATTAAGCTTAATCAAATCCTTTTCGCCCGAAACTTGTCCATTTCTTATCATAAACTCATTATTCATAATTGGTTGAATTTCCAAGTAATCGTAGAATTTTGCAAGCTCGACAATTTCTTTATGAGGCTTCTTTTCAACCAAAGCACTAAACAGCTCTCCTGCTTCACAGGCACTACCAAAAATTAAGCCCTCTCTATGCTTTAAAAGCAAGGATTTAGGGATAAGTGGCTTTCTATAAAAATAATCTAAATGTGCCGCTGAAATAAGCTTATACAAGTTTTTAAGACCTATTTGATTCTTTACTAAAATTATGTGATGATAAGATTTCAGTTTCTTTACATCAACCTTATTAACCTTATAATTAAGTTCGCCCAATGTTTCTAGCTCATTATCCTTAATAAGCCTATTTATTAGTTCTATATATATTTTAGCAAGCACCTTTGCGTCATCAGATGCCCTGTGATGCTCAAATTTACCTAACTTTAAATGTTTTGCAACTATATTTAGCTTATGTTTTGAAATCTGTGGAAGCATTGCCTGACATAAAACAAGGCTATCAATACTTGTATATTCAAACTCTATATTTTGCCTTTCGCAAACTGCATTCACAAATGAAGTATCAAATCGTGCATTATGTGCAACTAGGGCAGGATTATCCCCACAAAAAGCCATGAACTTTTCAAGAGCCTCTTTCTCCTTAGGTGCGTTTGCAACCATTGAATCCGTTATCCCAGTTAAATCTGTAATAAATGATGAAATGCTTTTTTCAGGGTTAACCATTGTGTTAAATGAGTCAATAATCTGCATATTTCTAAGCTTAACTGCTCCAATTTCTGTAAGCCTATCATGTTGACTATTCAATCCTGTTGTTTCAACGTCAAATATAATTATATCGTCATTTACACTTCTCTTATCATCAATTGAAATAATTTTCAATGGGTTAATATCGTTAACAACATAAGCCTCACAGCCATAAATAACCTTGAAGTTTTCGTCATTTATCTTCTCAACAGTATTCATAGCCTCTGGGAAAGCCTGTGCAACTCCATGATCAGTAATTGCAACAGCCTTATGTCCCCATTCATATGCTCTTTTTATTAAGTCTGATGGTGAATTAATCGCATCCATTGATGACATATTGGTATGCAAATGCAATTCTACACGCTTTTTTTCAGCGTTATCCATTTTTTTTATTTTCTTCACCATAATTACAGAATCAGCCATAATTGACATATCTTTAGCAAAAGTATCATACTCAATTCGTCCACTTACTAATATTGAACATCCTTTTTTAACTTTATCATAGTGAGTTTCTTTCGACTTATCTACTTTTTCAAATATCTTCACAAGCACAGAACCCGTATAATCAGTAATTGAATATGTGTAAATAATCATTTTGCCGTCCTTGACTGTCTTACTCATACAATCAAATACATCACCCAATACAGTAACCTTGCTACCTTGTTCGTTCATTGCTTGGGAAATATCTATTGGCTTTCCTTTTATAACCTTACCTTTTATAAGCGATGCACTTCCCTGTTCAATAGGCAAGTCCAGCGAACTAATATTTACCGTTTCAGCCACTGCTCCAGACTTTTCAGCCTTTTGCTGTGTAAACTGTTCCGTATGCTTTGGCATCGACGCCATTACTTCCTCAATAAGCTTTTCATGCTCTTCATCATTTACTGTAAAGTTTCCAATTAATTCAATCTTTGTTTTTACATCAAACAACTCACCTATCAGCTTTGAAAGTTCTCTACAAAAATTTGACTTGTCCAATAATTCATAACCACCATTTTTCAAGTCTATGGTTAAAACTCCATCATCAAGCTTTGCAGTTGAGTTATGTAAAAATCCGTTCACAACTGCAAGCTTTCTTTTCATCATTTCAATTAGCTCACCATAACAATCAATTGTGAATAGTTCCGATGGATATTTGCAATTAAGCTTAATTCTCTCTACATTAAGAGCAATTTCTATGTTTTTCTCAAATTCTATAATGCTTTTAAACGGAATAATGCTTTTAAATCTTACAAAAAAATTAATTCTTGTAAGATTTTCTGAATATGTAAGTTTGTAAATCATGCCATCTTTAATGTCATCAGGTATTACAACCTTGTATTCCTTTAAAAATTCCGTTAAATTTATTTCCATTTTCCTATTTCACCCTTATAGCTTTTCTATTTCCTTTAGAAGTTCATCTACAATGTCTTCTTCTTTTATCTTCCGTAATATTTCACCTTTTTTAAATAAAATAGCACAGCCATCACCACCAGCTATTCCAATATCAGCTTCCTTTGCCTCACCAGGACCATTCACAACACAGCCCATCACAGCAACCTTTATATCCTTGTCAAGTCCCTTTGTTGCATCTTCAACCTTATTCGCCAACTCTACTAAATTAATCCTAGTTCTCCCACAGGTTGGACATGAAATAATTTCTACTCCTTTATTCAAACCCAAACCTTTTAGTATATCCTGTGCTGCATAAATTTCCTTAACAGGATCAGCAGTAAGTGATACTCTTATAGTTTCACCAATTCCATCTGCAAGCAGTGAGCCTATACCAATTGAAGACTTTATTATGCCCATCCTTTCAGTACCAGCCTCAGTAACCCCTAAATGCAAAGGATAGCTACACTTTTCAGCAGCATATCTATATGCCGAAATCATAGTTTTTACATTTGAAGACTTTATTGAAATTACTATATCATCAAAGCCAAACTTATTTAACATCTCAACATGCTTTAATGCACTTTCAACTAAAGCTTCCGGAGTAGGCGAACCATACCTCGCTAAAATCTCCTTTTCAAGTGAGCCAGAATTCACGCCAATCCTTATTGGTATTCCATTATTCGCACAAGCATTAGCTACCTGTTTCACCCTATCCATATCGCCTATATTTCCTGGATTAATCCTTATTTTGTCTATACCAGCACTAACTGCCTCAAGTGCAAGTCTATAATCAAAATGTATATCTGCAACAAGAGGAATATTTACTTCAGATTTAATTGCTGTTATAAGCTTAATTGCATTCATATCTGGAATGGCGGCTCTGATTATATCACAGCCAGCCGATTCCAATTCCAATGCCTGTTTTACGCTCCCGTCAATATCGTCAGAACGAGTGCTAAGCATTGATTGAATATATATTTTCTTTCCATCAAGTGTCAGTTTCCCAACCTTTACAGTACTAATTTCTCTCATCATAAATTCCTCATCTAATAATATTTAATATATCATTGAATGTTAAGGCAAGCATTAGTAGCATTGCAATTACCAGTCCAACAAAGTGAACCATTCCCTCTTTTTCTGGGTCAATTGGCTTTCTGCGTATTGCTTCTATAATTAAGAAAAACAATCGCCCACCATCCAATGCTGGAAGTGGAAATAAATTAAACATACCTAAATTTATCGTGATAAATATAGCAATATTCATTATCATAAGAAAATTTTCTTTAAATTGTACTCCAGAATCAATGGATTTGCCTATTACGCTTACAATTCCCACTGGACCAGATACGTCTTTCATTCCATATTTACCAGAAACCAAATCAACTAACGAACTCCACACCATCTGACCAATCGTCAAGGTTTTTCGGAATGAATAACTTAAAACTGTTCCAACATTTTTATCTTCTGAATCAACAGAAAAGTCTACAATACTTTCAGCCTTTTGTAACTCTGTATGTGCATCGTCCTTATCTTCAAAAAATACAGCAGAAACATATTCCTTAACATCTGAATCATAGTAATATGCTTTTTCTAATTCACCTAAATCATTAACCTTTGTGTATTCTTTTGTGTCTTCATCATAGCTGTAATATGGTGAAAACTCATCAGCCTTGCTTTTATCTATATTTCTAACATAAAAATAGCTGTAAATTTTTACATCATCAAGGACAACTTTTTCACCGTCCCTTTTTACTTCTAATCTAAAAGTATCATCCTTTGTGGTTGTAATTTTATAAGCTACATCCATATCAGTAAATGCAGTCATTCCATTTATTTTTGTTATTTCATCTCCAACTTGCAGTCCACTTTCCACACTTGAGGCGTTCTTATCAAACTTTGTAATAATTGTTGTTGTTATTCTGTCACCTGAAATTGATGTAGAAATAACAATCAGTATAAAACCTAGTATAAGGTTCATTATTGCACCAGCAGCAATTACTGCTATTCGGTTAATTATCGGCTTATTATTGAATGCCCTTTTGTTATCGCTAGTTTGATCCTCACCCTCCATTTCACAAAACCCACCAAATGGAAGTAATCTCAATGAATATTCTGTTTCACCCTTTTTAAATTTGAATATAGCTGGTCCCATGCCTATCGCAAACTTATTAACCTTTATGTCACTTAGCTTTGCTACGATATAATGCCCAAACTCATGTACGGCAATAATTATTCCGAAAACCAGAATTGCTATTAAAATTTTAATCATACTTATTTTTCTTCAGTTTGATTTGAAGAAACTCCTTCCTATTTTGCGTTATGGTTATTTTGTTATATTAGGGATTTTATGTACTCCCTTGCCTTTGTGTCAAACTTAATAACATCATCATATGTGTTAATTTCATTGAATGAAAAATGGCTTAACGCATCCGTTATCAATTCCCCTATTTGCAAAAAGGTTATTTTTTTTGCAATAAAGTTTTCAACTGCAACCTCATTTGCTGCATTGACAATGCAAGGGTATGCACCACCAAGTTCAATTGCTTTTATGCTTGCTTTAAGACATTCAAACGTTTCGTAATCAGGCTTTTCAAATGTCAGCGTTCCATAATCCGTCAGCGATAATCTTTTTGTCGGACATTCAACCCGTTCAGGATAAAGCAATGCATATTGAATAGGAATTTTCATATCTGGAACACCCATCTGGGCAATAACAGAATAATCATTATATTCAACTGCTGAATGAACAACGCTCTGCCTATGAACCACCACTTCAATCTGACTCGGCTCTAAATTAAACAGCCATTTAGCCTCAATAAACTCTAAGCCCTTATTCATAAGCGTTGATGAGTCAATTGTCACCTTGTTTCCCATGCTCCAATTAGGATGATTTAACGCCTGTTCAAGTGTAACATTTTGAAGTTCACTTTTAGTCTTATTGAAAAATGGGCCTCCTGATGCCGTAAGAATAACTTTATTTACCTGATTAATATCATTCCCCTGTAATGCTTGAAATATCGCAGAATGTTCACTGTCAACTGGAAGAATTTTTACATTTCTTTTCTTAGCCAATTCCATAACAAGTTTTCCACCAGCAACAAGCGTTTCCTTATTAGCAAGTGCAACTGTTATTCCAGCATCAATAGCAGTTAATGTTGGCAAAAGTCCAACCATACCCACCACCGAATTCAGCAAAATATCAGTATCGCTATATTTCGCAATCTCACACAAACCTTCCATTCCTGTTAATACTTTTACATTTATATCCGAAAGCCTAGTCTTTAATTCTGTATATAAATCCTCATTATATATGCAAACTAACTTCGGCTTGAATTCTCTTGTTTGTTTCTCCAACAGTTCAATATTGCTATGTGCTGCAAGTGCCATTACTGATAATTTATGCAGACTTATTACTTCTAATGCCTGTTTCCCAATTGAACCTGTTGAGCCTAAAATAGATATTCGTTTCATTTATTATCAATCCTCATCTGATATGAAGAATACCTCCCGTTAAGTTATATTGATTTTAGCAAAAAAGGAGCTAAAACATATAAATATATTTAGCCCCAAATTATTAATTTTTACTTGAAAATATTAAAAACTGTTAAAAATGCATAGAAAAATGGTACAACAAATAATACGCTGTCAAAGCGATCAAGTAACCCACCATGTCCAGGCATTATATTCCCATAATCTTTTATTTTACATTGCCTTTTTATAAGTGAAGCAACTAAATCGCCAGCTGTTCCAACTAACGCACAAACTGCCCCTAAAATAAACGATATAAAATAATACCCCTCAGCCACCATATCTGTATCCGATTTATTAAACATCTTTACATAAACTATGCTAAACACAACGAATAATATACCATTTGTAAGCACTCCACCAATAAGTCCCTCAACTGTTTTTTTAGGGCTTATTTCTGGGCAAAGCTTATGCTTGCCTAAAAAAGTACCTGTAAAATATGCACCTGAATCAGCCAACCAACCACCACATAATGCAAGAATTACATACACAAGTCCATGATCCTCACTCATATATTTCAATCTTACCAAGCAACTCATTGAATAAGAAATAAGAAGCATTGCAGAAATCATGAAAAAGGCAGTTCCAAGCTTGATTTTTTTGTGATTTATAATATAATCTAAAAATATCAGAAATACGCAAACAGTTGCCAACAAAACCTGATACTTTCTCAAATCAGGTAACGATAAAACTGGCATCAATGAAGCACATAAAAATGCTGTAATAACAGATATTTTATTGTCTTTGCATCTTACTGCTGAAAATAATTCATATAATATACCAACAGAAATTGCCGATATTGCCAAGTTAAATACTATTGTATCCGACAATAACAGAATTACTATTGCAAATACTATTGCGACTGCTGATGAAATTATCCTTACAGCCAAATATTAAACACCTCCGAATCGTCTACCTCTTTTAGAGTAGTCGAGAATCGCTTTATCTAGTTCCTTTGGACTAAAATCAGGCCACAGAACATTTGTGAAATAAAACTCTGCATACGCACATTGCCATACAAGAAAATTGGACAGACGCATCTCACCACTTGGACGTATCAATAAATCTACATCAGGAACTCCCCTTGTATCGAGATACCTGCTAAATAATCCCTCATCAATTGTAGATACATCAAGCTGATTTCCTTTAGCCTGTTCAGCAATCTTTTTTACAGCACGAACAATTTCATCCCTACCACCATAATTTACAGCAATCAACAATGTCATTGAAGTAAAATCCTTAGAATCATTCTCAAGCTTAACCATTTTTCTTCTTAACTCAGCGTCAAAAACCGACTTATCACCTAAAAAAATAACCTTAACATTATCATCAATATGTTCTCTAACATCATCTATATACTTTCTAAACAAGCCAATTATTGCCTCTACCTCATCCTTAGGTCTTTTCCAATTTTCAGTGGAAAAAGCATAGAACGAGATATACTGTATCCCAATATTTTTACAATAATCAACAATCTTTTCAAAAGATTTAGCACCTTCTCTATGTCCAAACTTTCGAGGAAATCCCCTTTTTTTTGCCCATCTACCATTACCATCCATTATAAATCCAATATGAACAGGCATTTGACTAGGAAGTAGCTCTTTCATAGTTTTTTCATACGCCATAATCAATATTCCTCCAAAATAAGTGGTATACATCCTTTATGGCTATATTGACATTATTTCCTTTTCCTTGCTTGCAACCAATCCATCAACATTATCACAGTGTTTATCTGTTAACTTCTGTATATCTTTTTCGCATACTTTTAAATCATCTTCAGTAATCTCTGTATTCTTCTTCATCGTCTTTAGCTTTTCTATTGCATCACGTCTT
>CAZSZG010000016.1:19157-30768 GCA_964610805.1 uncultured Oscillospiraceae bacterium | reverse complement strand
CTCATTCATCTGCAATATTTCAGCATCTGAAAAATCTTTTTTAGGCACAACATAAAACATAACCTTAGACTGATAAAGCATATAATGATCATCATTTTCAAGAATTGAAAAATAAACATTATCCAACATCAAAAATGTAGCCTTTTCATTCATATTATTATGTGCTTCTCCCTCAAAAACGTCATAGTTACCCTCATTATCTGTTTTTTCATCATTGTCCAAATCTTCCACAATTTCTGATTCTTCATTACTTTCAGCTTCCTCTTGAGGATTATCAATGGAATATAACTCCTCTTTTGACAATGCAAGTAAAGAAATGCAATCGTCATAAAGCTTGAACTTATACAAATCCGTTTCAATTTCCTTTATCGAATCCAACAAATTCCTCTTAATTTTCTTTGGATTAAACCATGAAATAAAAATTGCTACAACACAAGTTGTAATTATAAAAGCAGAAATATTACTACCATGACCTCTCACTATAGAAATCATCTGCCATATCATAATTAGAAAATAGCACGCTATCATGATGTATGTTTTAGGATAAGTAAACTTCTTTTGAAAGCTTGTAAAAGCCTTATTAAAAATATCAAGAGGAATATTATATTCCTTTTCAATTATTGGATTATCAAAGTTTTCCAAATGTCTTTCTCCTGTCTTTTTATTCATCTTTTTAAACATATTTATATATCTAAGTTTTTAACATATCTAGCATTTTTTTCAATATATTCACGTCTAGGTGCAACTTTATCGCCCATAAGAATAGTAAATGTTTCATCAGCCTTAACTGCATCATCCATTTCAATCTTTATCATTGTTCGAGTTTCTGGGTTCATAGTTGTTTGCCAAAGCTGTTCAGGGTCCATCTCACCAAGACCTTTATATCGTTGAACATCAACCTTGTACTTGCCATCCTCCGACATCTCAGCAGTATATTCATCCCTCTCAGCATCAGAGAAAGCATACTTAAATTGTTTACCCCTATAAACCTTAAATAAAGGTGGCTGTGCTATATAAATATTTCCATGTGAAATAAGTGGTCGCATAAATCTGAAAAAGAATGTAAGCAACAATGTTCTGATATGCGAACCATCAACGTCGGCATCCGCCATTACGATAACTTTACCATATCTTAACTTTTCTATATTGAAATCCTCACCAAGACCTGTTCCCAAAGCGGTAACAATCGGCATAAGCTTTTCATTTCCATAAACCTTATCCAAGCGAGCCTTTTCAACGTTCAACATCTTTCCCCAAAGAGATAAAATAGCCTGATATCGTCTATTTCTTCCCTCTTTAGCAGAACCTCCCGCTGAATCTCCCTCAACAATATATATTTCAGTTAAATCCCTGTCACGCTCTGAGCAATCGGCAAGCTTTCCAGGAAGTGCTCCATTCTCCATTGCAGATTTACGTCTTGTTAGCTCCCTAGCCTTTTTTGCAGCCTCTCTTGCATTTAGTGCAGCAATATTCTTTTCAAATATTGCCTTTGCCACTGCTGGATTTTCTTCAAGGTAATTCATCAGCTTTTCAGCTACCATACTTTCAATAAAAGGCTTAACTTCTGGGTTTCCAAGCCTACCCTTTGTCTGCCCCTCAAATTCACATTCCTCAAGCTTTACTGAAATAATTGCAGTAAGCCCCTCACGAACGTCCTCACCAACAAGCTTTTCTCCATCTTTTAGCAGATTAAATTTCTTACCATATTCATTTATAGTTTTAGTCAACGCATTCTTGAATGCTGTTTCATGAGTTCCACCATCAACTGTATGGATATTATTAGCAAATGAAAGTATCAACTCATTATAGCTGTCATTATATTGCATAGCAATTTCAGCAGTTCCATGTTCTTTCTCACCACAAATATAAATAACCTCATCTGTAAGGCTATCCAACCCCTTTGTTTTGTGGATATGCTCAACAAAATGCCTTATACCACCCTCATAGAAAAGCTTTTCTTTTTGTATGTTTTTTTCATCACGAGAGTCCTCAAAAATAATATTTATTCCAGCATTTAGGAATGCTTGTTCTCTTAATCTCTTTAACAAAGCCTCATAATCATATTCTACTTCCTCAAAAATCTCCGTATCAGCTTTAAAAGCTATTGTAGTACCTGTTTCAGTTGTTTCACCAATAATTTTCATTTCCTCTTTGTAATCGCCACGTTCAAAACGCTGAAAATGAATATTCTTTCCGTCATAAATAGTTACTTCCATCCATTCAGAAAGTGCATTAACAACTGACGCACCAACGCCATGCAATCCTCCTGAAACCTTATAACCACCACCGCCAAATTTTCCACCCGCATGAAGTACAGTAAAAACAACCGTTGCAGCAGAAATCTTTTCAGTTGGATGTATACCAGTAGGTATACCACGTCCATTATCGTGAACTCTAATAACATTATCAGGTAATAAATCAATTTTAATTTCACTACAATAGCCAGCAAGTGCCTCATCTATTGCGTTATCAACAACTTCATAAACAAGGTGATGCAGACCTCTTGCACCTGTTGAACCAATATACATTCCTGGACGTTTTCGGACTGCCTCAAGTCCCTCAAGAACTTGAATTTGGTTTTCATCATAATTTTCAATATTGTTCATATTAATAAAAATCCTCCTATAAGTACGCAATTCCAGCAAATACTGGACTTATTTTCAGATACTAAACTTATTTATCTTAATCATTTAAAACATAGTGAACGACCTTTTTCTTAATGTAGCAACTGATATTTGTGAAATATACACAATTTCCCTATTATTTTCAAGACAGACAATAAAACTTCTAGGCATCTCTTGAGAAACATTTATCACCTTTCCATCTTTTGTGGATTTGTTTAGAAACTCCTTAGTATTTTTGGTTACCGTTGTGTTTTCAATATCAAAAAAACCGATAATATTTTTAACATTAACTACAGTATCCTGTCCTAAATGTAGATACAATCTAAACTAAACCCCCATTCTTAACATTAAAAACACTAGCTAAATTATGTGCCTCAACAGCATTTTTATTGCAAGAGGTAATAAACACTTGCATATCTTTTACAATTTCATACACTAAATTTTGCCTATTTATATCAAGTTCACCCATAACATCATCAAGTAAAATAACAGGTGAATCTTTCTTGTTTTCATAATATATTCCAGCCTGTGCAAGCTTTAACACCAGTGCAGTGCTTTTTTGCTGACCTTGTGAGCCGAAATCCTTAACGCTTAATCCATTTATTTTTAAAATTATATCATCTCTGTGTATCCCAGTTTGCGTATATCCAAGCCTAACATCTTCACTTGAATTGTTACGAAGCTTTATAAAAAAATCATTAGCCATCTGCTTTGCATTTTTATCCGTAAAATCAACCTTTTCAAAGGCATTTGAGGAGTATGAAACGGACAATTCCTCCTTGCCATCTGTGATTTTTGAATATAGTTCTTTACAAGATTTATTCAATTTTTCAATATAATCATTACGCATAATTGAAATATAAGCACAAATATTTGCAAGCTGTTCATCCCAAATAAATAGGACATCCTCACTATATTTGCCATAAAAAATTTCTTTCAACGCTGCATTTCTTTGACTAATAATGGTATCATACTGTCTTATATATTTAAGCGAACCATGTGAAATTTGCGAATGACAAAGGTCAATAAAAGAGCGACGCTTATCAGGCGAGCCTTTAACTAATTCTGTATCATTAGGAGTAAAAACAACGCATTTAAAGCTTTCAAAAAGCCCTTGACTGTGCTTTAGTGGAACACCATTAAGTGTGATTTTCTTTTCCTTAATATTACTTTTACTCATTGCATATGTTATTTCTTGTTCACGCCTACTGTCAACAAATTTCAATTCAATATTCATAAACTGTTTATCAAAGCAAATATAATCCTTTTCCTTTGAGCCTCTAAAACTTTTACAGCCCGTTAAAGCCCAAATTGCCTCAAGAATATTTGTTTTACCCTGTGCATTATCGCCAATTATAAGGTTATATTTTTCATCAGGCTGTATATAAATATCCTCAAGATTTCTATATCCATTAATTTTCAGCTCTTTAATAACCATATTAACTCACATGCAATTCATAATTTTCAAAGCATACAACATCGTTAGCTCTGATTTTTTTGCCCCTCATTGTACAAATTTCTCCGTTCACTGTAACCTCTTCATTAAGAATAAATTCCTTAGCAAATCCACCTGTTTCGGCAATCCCTGCATACTTTAGCAATGAATCAAGCTTTATATACTCAGTTTTTATTTTAATATTCATAACTTCTTTTTCACTCATAAAAAACCTCCTGTTAGCTTTTCTAATAATAATTAATCTATAAAACTACGCTTTTATTGCAACAGGCATCAGCAAAAATGTATAGCTATCCCCCTGTAATGGTAATATTTTAATAGGTCTATTTGCACCATTCATATGAATTCTAACCTTATCACTTTCAGACGCTTTAAGTGCATCCATTAGATATTTATTATTAAAAGCTATAAGAACAGGATCTCCATTTAATTCAATTGAAATCTCATCACTAACCTTACCAATAGCTGTCTTGCAGTCGATAAACAGTTCACTTGTATCAAACTTACATTTAATAGCAGATTTATGTTTTTCACTTATTAGCAGTGAACATCTTTCAAGGCAGTCCAATAAATCCCTTGTTTTAACAATAACTTCAGTTTTAAAATCACTGAAAAGGCTTATTCTATAATTATGGAATTCTCCCTCAAGCAATCTTGAAAAGAAATAATATCCATTTATGTCAAACATAATATGTTTATCACTTACAAAAACATTGCAAACAGCCTCATCATCATCTTTTAGAAGTCTTGCAACCTCATTCATCGCCTTTGATGGCACAACAAAATAAAATTTATCCTCACAATCTAATTTTTCAGTTCTAATAGCAAGCCTGTACCCATCAATAGCGACAAGATTGAACACACCGTTTTCAATATCAAACAACTCACCCGTTAAAACTGGCTTATTATCCATTGTTGAAACAGCGAAAACAGATTGATTTATCATGCTTTTCATAATTCCTTGAGGAATATCGAAATGTTTTTCATTCTCCATAGTAGGTAAATCAGGATATTCATCAGCTGAACAAGCAGAAATATCATATTCAGTAACTCCACATGAAATTCTAACGTTAAGATTTTCATCTATTAAAAACAGAAGTTCTCCATCAGGCATACGTTTTGTTATTTCGCTAAAAAGCCTAGAATTTATTACACATTCACCCGAATCATCAGATTTAACCTCTATTTGAGTTCTCATACCCATTTCCAAATCATAACCAGTAAGTTCCAATATATTATCTGATAGTTTAATCTTAATACCCTCCAATGCAGGCATAGTTGATTTAACAGCAACTGATTTTGAAACATTATTAATAGCTTCACAAATTTTAGATTTATCGCAACTGAACTTCATTTTAGTAAATCCTTTCTATTTTTAAAAGTAATCTATTTAATTATACAATCAGTAGAAATTGATATTATACTAATTGTATTTAACATTTTCTTATTGGCAAGGTCTTTAAACAAAAAGAAAAAAGCTTAAAAGAGTTTATTGTATATATAATATAATATATATAGTTATTAAATAGTAGTAGTAGTAGGGGTTGTTGAAAACTTGAAACAAGGCAAAACCCTTGAAGAATCCATGCTTAATTCATCAACAGAGAAAACTGTAGAAAATGTGGAAATGTTAAAGAATAAAAATTGTGTTAGAATTGTTGAAAAAAATGCTGTTGAAAAGAAAAGATTCTTGAAAACTTTGTGGAAAGTTGGAATTTTGTCTTTCAACATTTAACAATCTGTGAAAACATTAATATTAGAAACTGTTTAAAATTAAAAGTAAAACATGATACAATAGCCAATTTTCATTATATAAAATTATTTTTATCTTTCAACAACTGTTGAAAGAGCTGTTGAAAGAACAAGCTTTCAACAATGGTGTTGAAATCAAATGTTGTATTATGTTAAACAAATCTCAACTTAATAGGTTTTAAAAGTAGCTATTTTCAATCATAAACAAAGGTAATGATTCCCTTGAATTCCTAAAAGTATCTATAATTAATATATTTATAATGTATATATACAAATATTATATACCATTATTATCCTTTTATACTATTATAATAGAAATCAAACCGTTTCTAATACCTTATCAATCAACTGTTCTAACGTTTCTATGTCGTTTCCATAGGTGTGAATTATAGGAACATTTGCAACTGAGTAAGCCTCATCAACAAAAATATCCCTCTCAATCCTATCCTTTTGGGCATGGGATTTATCATCAAGTTCAATCAATACCAGAATTTCTAACGTTTCTGGTTCAGCAAGTGCAAAATCAACATGCTTTGACTTGATTTTATTAAAATATTTACTCCAATCCTCACGCTTTAACCCTTTTTTAACCTCAATTATATCTGCCATTCTAATCTTACTTAAAATGTGAACATCATACCTTTTAGCAATCGGCAAAAGCTTTTTATAAAAACTTAACTCATTTTTACTAAGAAGTGGTTTTCTTACATACGGTAAAGGTACAGGTTTAAGCCATTTGTAAACTTTATAAACAACAAAACAAATAATAAAAATAAGTAAAATAGGTAGTAAATTATCTTCTAAATTAATAAGAAATTCGTTCATTTAGTATCCTTTTATTGTTTATTTTCCCTTATCTCTTATGTTTTTAATAATATCTTCAACAAGTTCACTCAAATTAGAATCTTTTTTTATCCCTGCTGTTATATTATTAATTGCATATACTATAGTAGAATGATCTCGTCCACCAAATTCAAGCCCGATTGACTGAAGTGGCATCTGTGTAATTTCACGAACAACGTAAATAGCAACTTTTCTAGCGTTGGAAATCTGTGATGAACGCTTACTTGAGCGAATATCCTCAGGAGAAACTCCGTAAACATTAGAAACCTCACCTATAATTTTCTCAACAGTAATCGGAATCGGCTGGTCATCATTCAAAATATCACGAATAACGCTTTGAGCCATAGAAATTGATGGCTGACTTCCCGCAAGATGTTTGAGAGCCTTTAGCTTTTTAACTGCTCCCTCTAGCTGTCTTATATTGGTTTTTAATCTGTTTGCAATAAATTCAGCAACCTCATCAGGAATATTTAATTCAAGAAGTTCAGCTTTTCTCTTTATAATTGCAATCCTTGTTTCAAAATCTGGCATAGAAACGTCAGCAATAAGCCCTCCCTCAAATCGAGAACGTATACGTTCAGCAAGAGTTTTTATATCCTTTGGTGGCTTGTCCGAAGTCAAAACAATTTGTCTGCCCTGTTGGTGCAACTTATTAAATGTATGGAAAAACTCCTCCTGAGTACTTTCCTTTCCAGCAATAAACTGAACGTCATCAACAAGAAGAACGTCGGCATTACGATATTTATCATGGAATTGTGTAGTGTCTTTTCTCATTTTAATTGCGTCAATAAGTTCATTTGCAAACGCCTCTCCACTTACATAAATAATATTGAGTTCAGAATTGTTTTTCTTCATTTCATTTGCAATAGCAGTTAAAAGATGAGTCTTACCAAGTCCCGATGGACCATGAATAAAAAGAGGATTATATGTACTTCCCTTAGATGCGTCCTTTGCAACAGCAGTACAAGCAGCATATGCAAATTCATTTGAACGACCGACAATATAAGTGTCAAAAGTATAGTCATATTCAGCAGTTTCAAAACTTTTCTCAAGCTGAAGATGTTTCTGTTCAATTTCCTCAAAATCTACCTGATGGTTAACAGGTTCTTCCGTTTTTGTGTTAATAACAACATTAGCCTCAAAACCAAGAACGGTTTTAAAAGCCTCCTTTAGAAGCTTTTCATAATTATTTATAATGACACCCTTTTGAAAGTCCGACTGGACATTGAAAATTGCATTAGTTCCATCAAGCTTTTGTGGCTCTAAAGCGTTAATCCACAGCTTTAAAGCAACTTCGCCTATATCCCCAACGTCTATGCAATATTTTTTTACAAGTTCAAATACCTCTTCAAAGGAATTCATACCTTTGCCTCCTTAAAACCGAAAATCCTAATAATATATAATAAATTTATAAAAAGTTTATAAAAATCAAATAAGAAAGCATGAAAAAAGTCGAAAAAAAAATTAAAATAGCTTTAAAAAAGATTATTAAAATACATTCCTTACTTATTATAAAAGTATTATTATTATATCATATAAAGTACAAGTTTGCAAGAGCTTTTTCAACAGGAAAATAATAATTGTTGAAAACCTTATCGTAGAGTTATAAAATGTTCAGCTTTTTGTGAATTAGTATAATTATAGTGGTTGATATTAAAAAAAAATTTATAAATTGCTTGACATGGTGGATTTATTAGTATATAATCAACTTTGTAGGGTTGTACGGATACAACATTGTATTTACTGTGGTTATTATGAATATTAAAATGATTGATTATAATGTAATTTTAGTAGTTGTGTAATAAAAAAGGAATCATGATGTATAATATACCCAAAATTAAGATTAAATTGCTAGTTTTGATTTATGAAAGGGGGCTTTAAGGCATGAAAAGAACTTATCAGCCAAAAAAATTGCATAGAAAAAAAGAGCATGGCTTTATGAAGAGAATGGCAACTAGAAGTGGACGTAAGGTTTTGGCTCGTAGAAGAGCAAGAGGCAGAGCTAGATTAACACACTAAACAAGCATGACCACTTTTTGTGGTCTTTTTGTACTTTAATGTGATTAGTAAATCCTGTAATTTTTACTTATAAGCATTTATTATTAGGATTAAAATTTATGTTCAAAACAGGCGTGTCTTTGCACACGCCTACAAAAATATTATCGGAAAAAATAGTGAATATGTTATATACAGAGATGTTAAATAATAATAAAATTTTCCTTTTATTATATAAAAAAGGAAAACCTATAATTTCTAAATGGCTTGTTATTTATATTAGAAAAAATAATCTACCTTATAATCGGCTTGGTATTACTGCTGGGAAAAAGGTTGGTAATGCCGTTAGAAGAAATCGTGCAAAACGTATTATTAGACAAGTTTACAGGGAAAATGAGTTGAAAATGCCACTCGGAATTGATATAGTTATTGTGGCTAGATATGGCTTACCTGATGTAAAATCGAATGTTATTAGTAATTATTTGTCAAATAAGGCGTTGAAAGAGATAAATAAAGCTGTTTGAAGTTAGAAAAATTAATTATGAAAAAAATATTTGTTTTGTTTAT
Organism: uncultured Oscillospiraceae bacterium; assembly: GCA_964610805.1. Taxonomy (GTDB): domain Bacteria; phylum Bacillota; class Clostridia; order Oscillospirales; family Ruminococcaceae; genus JAAYPV01. The sequence continues at coordinate 21,531 of CAZSZG010000016.1, read as the reverse complement.
AAAGGGTTACCAGAAATTAATATCACCACTGAAACCACCATGCTGTCGGTTTTATCCGACCTGTTCAGCTTACGCTGTTCAAGCTATTCAAAAATTTGGTGTATTTAGGGGCTTATGGCTTGCGACAAACAGGCTTTTAAGGTGCAACCCTTGGAATATAGGGGGCATTGATTATGTGCCTGATAAATTTCATTTTTTCAGGTGCAAAAAAAAACGATAAAAAAACAATTATGGAATCTGTAACCTTTGGAGGAATTGATGAATATACTATACAGTTTACTGGGAAAACCGTTCGGCTATTTAATGTGGGGAATTTATACAATTGTTAAAAATTATGGAGTTTCAATCATACTTTTTACTATTGTTACTAGAATTATAATGTTCCCAATGAACTTTAAACAGCAAAAAAATGTTGTAAGAAGTAGGTCCTTAGCACCAAAAATGGCAGCGATAAAGAAAGCTTATGCAAAGAATCCACAGCGGATTCAAGAGGAGCAGATGAAACTCCAACAGCAAGAGGGAATAAATCCAATGGCAAGCTGTTTGCCGATGCTTTTACAGTTTTTGTTCCTGTTTGGTGTGCTTGATGTTGTTTATAAACCGCTTTCTCATATTTTGAGAATAGGTAGTGATACAATTGACAAGGCAAAGGAGATTATTACAAAGGTATCTCCAGATATGTTTACAAAAAATGATTTGCGTGAAGAATTAAAAATTATATCCTATGCAAAAGATAATCCAGCCGAATTTAGCGGTCTTCATGGATTGTTAGATAAAATTTCTGATTTTAATAGTAGTTTTTTGGGTATAGATTTGGGTGCAACGCCTCAGTTTAAGCCTGATGTTTGGAATAAAGCAGCAGTTTTATTGTTTTTGATACCATTTATTGCAGGTATAAGTCAGCTTGTTATGACTGTAATTTCACAGAGAATCCAGAAAAAGAACACTCCTGATATGCCGTCAATGGGTGCGATGAATATTTTATTGTATGTAATGCCCATTTTCTCAATTTGGTTCGCATTTAAGGTTCCATCTGGTGTTGGATTCTATTGGATAATTTCTACATTAGTTGGAATAGCACAGACAATTGCGTTGGATGCGTACTTTACGCCTGAGCGAATAGAGATTGTTGCTGCTAAGGAAAAAGAAAAAGCTAAGAAAAAACCAAGCGGATTTATGCAGAGGATGCTAGAACAGCAGCAGGAAGCACAGAATCAACAAAATGATACGGAAAAGGGTAAAGCTTCAAATAGAGTGAATTATTCTGATGAAACAGAGGGATTATCACGTTCAGAACTTAATGCGTATAATCGTGAATTATTAAAGGATGCTCGTAAAAAAATGGCTGAAAAATATGGTGATGAGCTAAGCGACGATAAGGATTAGCAGATTGGAGGAGAGCTTTATGGAAGGGATTTTTACAGGTAAAACTATTGATGAAGCTAAACAGGCAGCTGCTCAAAGTTTTGGGGTAGAAGAAAGTAAGATTTCGTTTGAGATTATTGAAGAACCTAAAAGGGGCATTTTTGGTAGAATTAAGGGTGAGGCTAAGATTAATGCTGTTTATAATCCAACGAGAACTGAAATTTCTGTTGAGTATGTGAAGAAAATATTGGATAATATGAAGTTGGTTTGTGATATTAATGTTGTCGAAAAGGATGAGTGCACCGAGATTAATATTGAGGGCGATGACGTTGGAGCAATTATTGGCAGAAGGGGCGAAACGCTTGATGCTATTCAGTATTTAGTTGCTATGGTTGCGAATAAAGGCACTCATGATTATCATAGAATCGTGCTTGATAGTGGCGGATATAGAGAAAAGCGTGAGAATACGCTTATTGATCTTGCTACAAAAATTTCTAAATCTGTTCTGAAAAAGGGTTATTCATCTGCTTTAGAGCCAATGAATCCTTATGAGAGAAGAATTATTCACTCAACAGTTTCCGAGATTGAGGGCGTTTATTCACGTTCTATCGGTGAAGAACCGTTTAGAAAAGTAATAATTTACCCTGTTAATAAAAGACCTGATAGACCTCGTAGTGAAAAAAGAAATAGTAGTCCTAAAAATGTTGAAGGACCTCGTTCCCTTGACTTGAAAACAAGCTTTGAAAAGGACTACAAGAAGCCTAATCCTGATAAGGATATTGGTTCAGGGCTGTATGGGAAAATTGATATTTAGTTAACAAAATGTTATTGAGTGAGTGAAAGCACTTGTTTTAACCATAAACAAGTGCTTTTGTGTAATTTATATGTAATTATATACAAAAATGGGAGGGTATAATGTCCACAATTGCTGCAATTTCCACTCCAAATGCTGTTGGAGGAATTTCCGTTATAAGGATTTCAGGTGAAAATTCAATAGAAGTCGCTGAGA
>CAZSZG010000016.1:5787-19057 GCA_964610805.1 uncultured Oscillospiraceae bacterium | reverse complement strand
TGATTGACTTGATTAGTGCGAGTGGGCAGAATGAGTTGAAGTATGCAATTGCACTAAAGGATGGTGCAATTTTTAGAAGAATTGACAAAATTAAGAGTGAAATCATATCAGTTTTGGGTGATTTGGCAGCATGGGCAGACTTTCCAGAGGATGATATTCCTGAGGTTGACCCAGTAAATTTGTTGAAATCGCTGAAAAGTATATATGAATCTTTGGTGAAAACTAACAAAACATATGATTATGGTAGGGTTATTCGTGAGGGGATAAATACAGTTATTTCTGGAAAGCCTAATGTTGGAAAATCAACGTTGATGAACTGTTTGAGTGGATTTGAAAGAAGTATTGTGACGGATATTGCCGGAACTACGAGAGATGTCGTTGAGGAAACTGTTCAGCTTGGCGAAATTAAGCTAAGGCTTTCGGATACAGCTGGAATTAGGAATACTGACGATTTAGTGGAGAATATCGGCGTAAATCTAGCGTTTAGACGGATTGATGAGGCAGATTTGGTGCTTGCCTTATTTGATAATTCAGAGGAATTTACTGACGAGGATATACAATTAATTGAAAAATTGGTAAACAGGAATGCTATCGCTATAATTAATAAATCAGACGAAAAGTCGGTATTGGATAGGCGTTTGATTGATGAGAATTTTAAATATATGGTGGAAATTTCTGCAAAAAACAATGACGGAATAGACAAGCTTGTTGAAGCTGTGAATGAAATGTTTGTTCGTGAGGATATTGACGCAGAAAAGGGGATTATAGCTAACGAAAGACAGAAAAATTGTATAGTTAAAGCTGAAAAACTTGTTGGGGACAGCATAAATGCACTCGAACAGGGCGAATTGCTCGACGCAATAACCGTTATACTCGACGAAGCAGCAGGATTTTTGCTCGAACTTACGGGTGAAAAGGTGTCTGAAACAGTTGTTGATGAGGTTTTTTCACGATTTTGCATAGGAAAATAACTAGTATTACCATTGGAGGTAATTTATTTTATGAGTTTTGAAATGGGAACATATGACGTGATTGTTGTCGGGGCAGGCCATGCGGGCATTGAAGCAGCTCTTGCATCTGCTCGTCTTGGTTGTATAACTGCAATTTTTACCATATCTCTTGACCAAATTGCTAATTTACCCTGTAATCCGTCAATTGGAGGCACTGCAAAGGGGCATCTTGTGCGTGAAATTGATGCTTTAGGTGGCGAAATGGGTAGAGCAGCTGACGCTTGCGTTATCCAGAGTCGGATGCTGAACAGAGGAAAAGGGCCTGCTGTGCATAGTTTGCGAATTCAAGCCGATAGGGTTAAGTATCATAATTATATGAAAAAGGCTTGTGAATTACAGGAAAATTTGGAGATAAAACAGGCTGAGATAACTGAAATTATAGTTGAAGATAACGAAATAAAGGGCGTAGTTACGTCACTTGGTGCTGTTTATTATGCGAAAGCTGTCATTATATCAACTGGTACATATTTGAGGGGAAAAATTCATATTGGCGAGGTTTCCTATGAAAGTGGACCTGATTCCTCACTTCCAGCAAGGGGTTTGAATGAAAGCTTGCAAAAGTTTGGGGTTGAGTTAAGGAGATTTAAAACAGGGACTCCATGTCGGGCACACAGACGAAGTATTGATTTTAGTGTTTTGGATGAACAGAGTGGAGATGAAAATCTTGTGCCATTTTCATTTGAAACTGATAAAAGTTTGATAAACAACCTAGTTTCGTGCTATATTGCTTACACTAATGAGCAAACTCATAGGGTTATTAAGGAGAATTTGCACAGGTCACCTATGTATTCAGGAAGAATTGAAGGAGTTGGACCAAGATATTGTCCGTCTATCGAGGACAAGGTTGTTCGTTTTGCTGATAAGGATCGCCACCAAATTTTTGTTGAACCGATGGGACTTGATACAGAGGAATGTTATTTACAGGGCGTATCTACGTCACTTCCAGAGGATATTCAAATAAAATTCTTGCGAACAATAAAGGGATTTGAAAATATTGAAATTATGCGACCTGCATATGCAATTGAATATGACTGCTGTGACCCTACTCAATTGCGATCAACCCTCGAATTTAGGCAGGTTACGGGACTTTTCGGTGCTGGCCAGTTTAATGGAAGCTCAGGCTATGAGGAGGCGGCTGCACAGGGGATTGTAGCTGGGATTAACGCAGCTAACAGGGTTTTAGACAGGGAAATGTTAATACTTGACAGGGCAAGTTCATATATTGGCACGCTTATTGATGATTTGGTTATAAAAGGCTGCCAAGATCCTTATAGAATGATGACTTCAAGAAGTGAATACAGGTTGATTTTACGTCAGGATAACGCTGATCAGCGACTTTTGCCAGTAGGTTATAAGGTTGGGTTGGTTAGTGAGGATAAGTTTAACAAGCTAAATAGGAAGCTAGTGGAAATTGAACAGGAGCTAAAGCGTGTTAGCAAGGCGAATGTTGCTCCAAGCAAGGAAATAAATGATTTTCTTATATCAAATGGAACGTCGCCATTGTCAACTGGATGCAAAATAGCTGATTTAATTCGGCGTCCACAGCTTAATTATTCAACACTTTCTACGTTTGATGTTGAAAGAAAACCACTTAGCGATGAGGTTTGTGAACAGGTCGAGTTGCAAATTAAGTATGATGGGTATATTAAAAAGCAGTTGGAACATGTTGAGCAGATGCGAAAATTTGAATCAAAGTTGTTTCCTGAAAGCTTGGATTACAGAGAAATTCGAGGTTTACGACTTGAGGCAATGGAAAAATTAAATAAGCTAAAGCCTGAAAATATAGGGCAAGCGTCCAGAATTTCAGGGGTTTCGCCAGCTGATATTTCAATTTTAGCGGTATGGCTTGAGCAGAAAGGTAGGCAGAATGTTAGCAGAATATAAAGTTTGTGAGGAGATTTTTAACAGAAATGGACTGGATTTTAACCAGAATTTATATGAAAAGCTCGATGTTTATGCAGAATTTTTGTGTGAGTATAACCAAAAGGTAAATTTGACGGCGATAACTGATGCAGAGGGGATATTTTTGAAGCATTTTTTGGATAGCATTTTGCTTTTTAATCATACTGAAATACCAGAGAATGCACGGATTATCGATGTTGGAACAGGTGCAGGGCTTCCGTCAGTCCCACTAAAGCTTTATCGTGATGATTTGAATATTACACTTTTGGATAGTTTGAATAAGCGAGTTGTTTTTCTCAAGGAGCTGACTCAAAAGCTTGAAATAGACGCCGAGTGCGTCCATCATCGTGCTGAACAGATTGTGAATGAAGAGAGTTATCGAGAAAGTTATGATATTTCGGTTGCAAGAGCGGTTGCGACTTTGCCAACCTTATGTGAGTATTGCTTGCCATTTGTGAAAGTTGGGGGAAGTTTTATTGCAATGAAAGGGCCGAACGAGGATATTTCAATCGCTAAAAATGCGATTAAGCTTTTGGGTGGAAAAGTTGTTGGTGATGTGAAGTATAATTTGGATGGATTAGAACAAAGACGAGCAATTATTATTAAAAAGATATCGCATACTCCGCTAAAATATCCTAGAAATAGCGGTCAAATTAAAAGCAATCCATTGTAATTTTGTCGGAGGTGCATAAATAAGGTAGGAAAATATCTTATTAAGCATTAATATTTCAGTGGGAATAATTTCCGAATTGATGTATAATTGAATATAGAAGGAGCTGTGAATAACCTTCACAGCTCTTTTTGTGTAGAAAAAGAAAGGAGATAATAAAAATGGCTACATTTTTAGGATTTACAAAAGAAAAACAGATAAATAGGGTGGTACAGGTGGCAATAGATGATATTGTTCCAAATCCTCACCAACCGAGAACTGAATTCGACTTCGCTGATATTTCATCTCTTGCAGAGAGCATTAAACAAAATGGAATTTTACAGCCACTGACATTAAGAAGATTTGATACTCAATATGAGTTAATCGCTGGTGAGCGAAGATTAAGAGCAGCAAAGCTTGTAGGGCTTGAGTATGTTCCAGGCATAATATTGGAGATAAGCGACAGAACATCGGCTGTTTTAGCACTAGTAGAAAATATTCAAAGGCAGGATTTATCTTTTTTTGATGAGGCTAATGCAATAGAAAAACTAATAGAATATTATGGAATGACACAGGAAGATGCAGCAATTAAACTGGGGAAAGCACAAAGCACAATTGCAAATAAATTAAGGCTATTGAGGTTGACGGATGAGGAAAAAACGATAATAATGAAGTATAATCTAACTGAGAGGCATGCAAGAGCGTTGTTAAGGCTTGCAAGCAAGGAAGAGAGAATGCAAATTATCGAAAGGATTATTAAATATAATCTTAATGTTGAGCGAACAGAACAGGCAATTGAAGATTTTATCGGAAAAAATGAAATTAAGGAGAGCTATAAAAAGCGAAGTAAGGTGTTTCAAGACGTAAGGATGTTTGTAAATACGATTAATAAGGCAGTTGAAACCATGCAGGCGGCAGGGATTTTAGCAAATTCAAGTAAAACACAAAATGATGATTACATAGAATATCGTGTTAGAATTCCAATATCTAAATAATTCAAATGTTCCACGTGGAACATTTCATTAATTCAAAAACGGCTTAGATTGTTTCACGTGGAACAATCTAAGCCGTTTTTATAATTGTAAAATTAAAAAGAAATTAATATTTGAAAATGGGACAAAATCAGTTTACAATCGTGAGATAATGTGTTATAATTAGTCTAAGAACTTAAAAAATAATAGGAGGAACTGTGTCATGGGCAAGGTTTTTGCTGTTGCTAACCAAAAAGGTGGAGTTGGAAAATCGACCACTGTTGTTAATTTAGCTGCTTATTTAGGGCTAAAAGATAAAACTGTGCTATGTGTGGATATAGATGCACAGGGGAACACGACTAGTGGTTTTGGTATAAAGAAAAAAGCACTTACTACATCAGCATATGAAATGCTTATTGGTAAGGAAAAAATCCAAAATTGTATTATAAAAACTTCATTTAGAAATGTTAGTGTTGTTCCATCTACACCGAATCTTGCAGGGTGCGAGATTGAAATGGTTAACCTAGAAAACAGGGTTAACAGGTTGAAAATGCAACTCTTGACGGTGAAATTGGACTACGATTACATTCTTATCGATTGCCCACCGTCGCTTAGTTTGCTTACATTGAATGGTTTGTGTGCTTGTGACAGTGTTATTGTACCTCTGCAATGTGAGTTTTATTCGCTTGAAGGGCTGTCTCAACTTGTTGAAACTATAAAATTAGTGCGTGCAAATTATAATTCTAGCCTTGAAATAGAGGGGATACTATTTACAATGTATGACCCTAGATTGAATTTGTCGGAACAGGTTGTAAATGAAGTAAAAAAACACTTTCCTGATAAGGTTTTTAATGCAACTATTCCGAGAAATGTACGTATTTCCGAAGCTCCTAGTCATGGTAAGCCTGTTATTTACTATGATAGGTATTCAAAAGGTGCGTTAGCTTATGAAAATCTGGGGCTTGAGATTCTGGGTGAAACCCCAGTTAAAAAGGAAAAGAAAAAGTTGTTTTCAAGAAAATAAATCATGAGGAGGTAAGGGAATGGCTAAAACAGGAGGTCTTGGGCTTGGTTTAGATGCTCTTTTTGACGATAATAGTACCGATACTCAGATGAAACGGACATTGAGGTTGTCAGAAATTGAGCCAAATAGATCACAGCCAAGAAAAAGCTTTAGTGAGGAAACAATTGCGTCGCTTGCAGAGTCGATAAGTCAACATGGAATGATACAGCCCATAGTTGTGCGTCCTAAAGGCAATAATTCTTATCAGATTGTTGCAGGAGAGAGGCGTTGGCGTGCTGCTAGAATGCTTGCGATGGATGAAGTTCCTGTGATTATTATGGAATTAAGTGATTTTGAGGCTATGCAGATTTCGTTAATTGAGAATTTGCAACGAGAAAACCTGAATCCAATTGAGGAATCGTTGGGTTATAAGGATTTAATTGAGGTTTATGACATGACTCAAGATATGGTAGCAAAGACGGTGGGACGTTCTCGTTCTGCTGTTGCAAACGCTTTAAGGCTGCTTAATTTGCCGAAAGAGGTTCAGCAGATGCTAAAGGTTGGCGACATAACTGTTGGGCATGCTAAAGCTTTGGTGGCAGTTGATGACGAAGATTTGCTTATGGAACTGGCTGTAAAAGCTGCAGCAGATAAATTAACTGTTAGGGCAATAGAAAAAATTATTTCAAAATTAGATGAACCTGAAAAAGAACCAGAAAAGCCTGATAAAATTGACAGTTACTTTAAGGAGATGGAACTAAGTCTAAACGAAAACTTAGGTAGACGTGTTAAGGTTGACTATTCAAAAAATAAAGGTGCGTTGATTCTTGAGTTTTATGATAAAGAAGACTTGGCTGCAATTGCTCAAAAACTAGTAGAAAACTAAAGGAGATTATGTTAATATGCTTGATATTAGACTAATTAGAGAAAATCCAGATGAAATTAAGGCGAAACTTGCAACTAGAAACGCTAATTTTGATAGCTATGTTGATGAAATATTAGAAATTGATGCTGAGAGAAGAAAAATTTCTACTGAGGCAGATGTTTTAAAGGCTGAACAGAATAAGGTTTCAAAGCAAATACCTGTTATGAAGAAAAATGGTGAGGATACCACTGAAATAATGCAGGAAATGAAGGCTATTTCAGAAAAAATCAAGCAAGAAGATGTTAAAATCAACGAACTTGAGAAAAAGCAACAGTATTTATTGCTTTCTGTTCCGAATGTTCCGTCTGATACAACGCCTGTTGGTCGTGATGATAGCGAAAATGTGGAGATTAGAAAGTTCGGTGAGCCTACTGAATTTGATTTCGAACCAGTTGCACACTGGGATTTGGGTAAAAGTTTAGGCATTTTAGACCCTGAAACAGCTGCGAAAGTCACTGGTGCGAGGTTTCATTTCTACAAAGGCTTGGGGGCAAGGCTTGAAAGAGCGATTATTAACTACTTTTTGAACACTCACACGGAGAACGGATACACAGAAATTCTACCTCCTTTCATGGTTAACAGAGCGTCAATGACGGGAACTGGACAGCTTCCAAAGTTTGAGGATGACGCATTTAAGCTTTCTGATGAGGATTATTTCCTAATCCCGACTGCCGAAGTTCCTGTTACAAATATGCATAGGGATGAAATTCTGTTTTCTGATACGCTTCCACTCAAATATTGTGCATATTCAGCTTGCTTTAGAGCAGAGGCAGGCAGTGCTGGACGTGACCAGAGGGGGTTAATTCGTCAACATCAGTTTAATAAGGTTGAACTTGTGAAGTTTACGACACCTGAAAATTCTGCAGAGGAGTTAGAAAAGCTTACAAATGATGCTGAAAGAGTTTTACAAGGTTTGGGACTTCCTTACAGAGTTGTTGCACTTTGCAGTGGAGATATTGGCTTTTCTAGTGCGAAAACATACGATATTGAGGTTTGGATGCCATCTTATAATAGATATGTTGAGATTTCAAGCTGTTCAAACTTCTTAGATTATCAGGCAAGACGTGCTGGAATTCGTTACAAAAACAGCACTAAGGATAAGGCACAGTTTGTGCATACACTGAACGGTTCGGGCGTTGCTATTGGTAGAACTGTTGCTGCAATCATGGAAAATTATCAAAATTCTGATGGAAGTATCACAGTTCCACAGGCTTTAGTTCCATATATGGGTGTTGATATTATAAAGTAATTGCATTGCATAAATGATTTTATAAATAAAAAGGATACCGATTCATTAGAATGGTATCCTTTATACGTTCTGGAGGCAAATAAAATGAGTGAAATTATAACAAATATAAGTGAAACATTTGATGAAAAAAGGGTGTACTTTTATGAATGTGACTATAAAAATCGGCTTAAACTATCAGAAATACTGAAATTATCGGCTGAACTTGCAGGGCATGACTATACGAAAAAGGGGCTTTCTCATGAATTCTTATGGGAAAATGGCATGGTTTTTCTTGTGTCCAGAGTCAGCTTTCACATATTTGAGTATCCTCAAAGTCAAACAGAGTTGATTAGTAGCACTTGGGAGAAGGGGAAAAAAGGTGCAATGTTTCTAAGAGGATTTGAAATTAAGGGCGTTGACGGTCGTAAATACGTTGAAGGTACTGCTGGTTGGGTGCTTGTAAATCCTGAAACTTGGCATATAATTAAGCCAAAAAGTTTTCCTTATGTTATGCCACAGATAACGGACAGAGAGTGTATGGCTCTTGATATTGGCAAGATTTCTAGTGAAAACCTAACTCTTTACGGAAAAAGAGAGGTGCGTTTAAGCGATTTAGACGGAAACGGACACGTCTATAATGGAAATTATGCAGATATGGCTATTGATGTAATTTCTCAACAACGATTTGAACAAGATGTTGAAAACTTTAGAATCAACTTTGTTAGTGAGGCAGTTTTGGGGGATACTATTGATATTTATGGAGATAATGAGGAAAACAAGGTAATTATGGTTGGAAAAATATGTGACAAGGTATGCTTTGAGACGGAAATAATATTTAAGGCTAATTAATTGATATTTTTTCATCAAACTTATTGCAATTTGTTTTAAAATGAGGTATAATAATCTTAATAAGGGTTAGTGCCTTTTTGCAATAACACTAAAAATTAAATCTGGAGGACTAAAATATGTTGGTATCAGCAAAGGATATGCTTAACAAGGCAAGAGATGGTAAATATGCGGTAGGTCAGTTTAATATAAACAACCTTGAGTGGACAAAGGCTGTTTTGCTTACTGCTCAGGAGATGAATTCGCCTGTCATTTTGGGTGTTTCTGAGGGTGCAGGCAAGTATATGGCTGGCTATAAAACAGTAGTTGGCATGGTGAACGGTATGCTTGAGGAATTGAAAATCACTGTTCCTGTTGCACTTCACCTTGATCATGGCTCATTTGACGGGGCAAAGGCTTGTATAGCTGCTGGATTTTCATCAGTTATGTTCGACGGCTCACATTATCCTATTGAAGAAAATATTACTAAGACAACAGAATTAGTTAATATTTGTAACGAAAAGGGTTTATCACTTGAGGCAGAAGTTGGCTCTATCGGTGGCGAAGAGGACGGCGTTGTTGGAACTGGTGAATGTGCTGACCCTGATGAATGTAAGGCTATTGCTGATTTGGGCGTAACAATGCTTGCTGCTGGAATTGGTAATATTCATGGTAAATATCCTGACAACTGGGCAGGACTAAGCTTTGAAACTCTTGCTGCTGTAAAAGAAAAGACTGGTGATATGCCGTTGGTTCTTCACGGTGGAACAGGAATTTCTGAAGAAATGATTAAGAAAGCAATCTCACTTGGCGTTGCTAAAATCAATGTAAATACAGAGTGCCAATGGGCGTTCCAAGCTGCTACAAGAAAATATATTGAAGATGGCAAGGATTTAGTGGGTAAGGGCTTTGACCCAAGAAAGCTTCTTGCACCTGGTTTTGAGGCAATTAAGGCTTCTGTTAAGGAAAAAATGGAGTTATTCGGTTCTGTTAACAAGGCATAATTTAACTTATAAATTCATAATAAAAACGAATGTAGATTGCTACATTCGTTTTTTTGTGTATAAAATTGTATTTTCGGTGGATTTATAGTGTGCGTTGCACCAAAACTATACAGTGGAAAAGTTCCCATTATATTTGATGTTATCGTCATTCTTCATTGTAGATTGTTCCAACTAACACACCACTTGCATAATCATAAGGAAATTCAATTATTATTAAATTGGCATATTCTGACTTATCATTAATGTTTGAAGATGATGAAGCTATAATATCTATACATTTATAATAAAGAGGATAATGGGAGTACCCATCACAACATTTTCTACGGAAAATGTTACGGTTACTTCAGGAGAATTATCAAATTTATATTTTTTTGGAGTAAGTGTCACCTATCATTGACTATTTAACAACTATTCAACATTACAAAAAAATCCGTGTTGAAGTTTTTGTTAGTTTGTGATATAATAATTTATCAATATTTGAAAGGAAAAATATAATGAACATTAATTATCTTGATTCAATGACTGAGGTTGCAAATGTATTCAAAGTAGAATTGCAAGACGGTGAAAAGGTGGTTTTTACTGCAAAACTCTCCACCTTTGGAACTCAAACCGATCAATTATTAGGAGCAGATTCATACTTCACTCTTACAAATAGAAGGGTAATTGCAGATAACAAAGTTGGTTTTTGGATATTTAATATTGCAGATGATGTTAATAATTTCAGTAAAGTTACAGGTGGGGTATTTATCTTCAAATACACCTACTTTTCCATTGAATTAAACAAAGAAATATTGTATGGTTACGGAAAACAAAAGCTGACAGGATTCCATTTTTACTTTTATAAAAAAGATATTGAAAAATTCGAAGAAATAATGAATAGTTTAACAAGATAATACAAATCCATTACATTTTAACATAAAACAAATGGCAAAGTCAATGATTTATAACAACAAAGCACTATTTTTAGCTATTTAGACCAAAATTCTGTTTTGCTATTATTAAACTTAATATTAATATTTCTTTGGCTGAAAAATCGTTCAAGTTCCTCATAAACTCCTGTTGGAACATCAGCCTTATTAAGCGTTTCAATCCAAAATGCTTGTCCACCACAGGCATCTCTAAGATGTATTTTCACCTGTAAACTTTTCTCCTCAAGCAGACTATTCAGTTCAATAAGTTCCTGATAAGTAATTGTTTTCATATTCAACCCCCTTATTTTTATAATTATTATATCAGTTTTGAGCAATTATATCAATGAGTATTGAAACTTCAAAACAAGTATGATAAAATAATAACATAAGGATTGGTGATAAAATGATTATAGATTTTCATGTTCATGCTTTCGCTGATAAAATAGTAGAGCGAGCAATGGAACAGCTTACAAAAACAGTCGCAGAGGAAACAGAGCATTTGACACAAACGGCTGATAATATGCCTTGTACAAATGGTACATTGTCTGATTTAATAGTTAAAATGGACAAGTATTCAATAGATAAAAGCGTGTTATTACCGATTGCTACAAAGCCATCACAGCAAAAAATTGTGAACGATTGGGCAAAGGATTCAGCGTCGGAAAGAATAATTCCATTCGGTAGCGTTCACCCTGACGCTAAAGACGCAATTGATGAGTTGGAGCGTATAAAAGCAATGGGGCTTTATGGAGTTAAACTTCACCCAGATTATCAAGGCTTTTTTGTAGATGAGGAGCATTTATTTCCCATTTATGAAAAGTGCATAGAATTAGATTTACCCATTGTTTTTCATGCAGGATTCGACCCGATTTCACCGAATGTTGTACATGCTATGCCTGACGCATTTGCTAGGATTTTAGATAGATTGCCCGATATAACAATGATTTTAGCACATTTTGGTGGAATGTTGGAATGGGATATGGTTGAGGAACATCTCATTGGCAGAGAGGGAAATTTATACTTCGATATGTCGACGGTGACAGGCTATTTAAGCGATGAACAGGCTGAAAGAATGATTAAAAATCATGGTGCAGAGCGAATACTTTTTGCAAGTGATATGCCTTGGGATTCTCCACAAAACATAAAATCTCTTGTTGAAAGATTAGATTTATCGAATGAGGACAAGGAAAATATATTGCATAAGAACGCTGAAAAGCTTCTGAAGATATGTTAAATATATACTTTTAATAAAAAAATTTAAATAAACTATTGATTTTTTAGAAAAGTGTGTTAGAATAAGTATTGGATAGATATTATATCTATCTGTAAAACATATGGAGGTGTATAAATATGGCATACAAGATTAATGAGGAATGCATAAGCTGTGGTGCTTGTGAAAGCGAATGTCCAGTAAGTGCTATTACTGCTGGTGACGACAAATATGTAATTGATGCTGCAACTTGCATTGACTGTGGTGCTTGTGCTGATGTTTGTCCAGTTTCAGCTCCTAATGCTGAATAATGATACTTAAAAATGCCTCTAAGTGCTTGGCTTGGAGGCATTTTCTTTGTGTCTATTTCTATAAAATTAAGGCTGTATTATTCCATAAAAAAACCTCTTGCAAAAGCTCTTGAAAAATGTTATATTATAAAGAGGTTAAGAAGACTCTATTTGTTATTTTGCTCATGAAATTTATTTTTCTATGTGAATTATATTAGAGATATGAGGTTTCAAGTGCAAATTTTTAGGTAGTGTAGTTTTAAAAATTATTATGGATTAAATAAAATTTGTAATACAAATTAATTATGACAGATTAACATGGAGGATTAAAAATGGGAATGATAAAAAGGGTGGTTATTATCACTATTGCTACTGCATTATTTACAGCACCACTTACAGGCTGTTCTAATGATAATGAGGGAATGTCCAAACTTCAGCAAACGAACTCAAGCAAAAGTGAGGGGCAACAAGCTGATAAAGATAACAGTAGTAAGGCTAAAGAAACGGCATTACCAGGAGAAGATATTACAGTAGTGATAGGCGAATCTATTGTATATAAGGATGAAGTTACCATAAGTCTTGATAGCGTTCATGAATTGGGGAGCGAAGAAGATGGTACGGGTTATTTTGGTTTTGTGTTCACAATTCAAAATAATTCAGATAAGAATTTAGATGTAAGCTCTATTTCTAATTTCGCATTGTATAATAAGAGTGTGCATTTAGAGGACGCTTTTTTAAGCAGTCGTGCTTTAATAACTGCATTAAAGTCGATTACTAATGTTCCAGTACTAGCGAATGTAATTCCGTCGAATAGCACTATAACGGGTTACACCTATGCTGAAGCACCTTTGGACTATACAGAGATGAAAATCAGCTATTATCCAAATAAGGAAGAATCGGGCGATACAACAACATTTACTTTTAGAAAAACTGATGTTACGCCAGTTGGATAAATAAATTATTATCTGACTTTTAGAATTATAAGGAACATTATTACAACTCTTTAATATGAAAACAGCTCCTCACAGGTATATACCATTGAGGAGCTGTTTTATTATAATTTTTAATCTTCAGTTTCTTCTGAAAGGTCAGGCTGTTCCTCAGAATCGGAAGACTCTTGTTCAAATAAATCTGGAAAGTCTTCAGATAAATTAAGCTTTTGTAAATCAAGTTTCTGTTCAGGTGATTTAGATTGCTGTTTTACAAGTTCAAGTTGTTCTTTTAGTAAATCACGTTGTTCCTCCAACAAGTCACGTTGTTCCTCCAACAAGTCAGGCTGTTCCTCCGACAAGTCAGGCTGTTCCTCCCAAAAACTTAGCTGTACTTCAGATGAGTCAAGCTG
>CAZSZG010000016.1:1272-5687 GCA_964610805.1 uncultured Oscillospiraceae bacterium | reverse complement strand
ACAAGTCAGGCTGTTCCTCCCAAAAACTTAGCTGTACTTCAGATGAGTCAAGCTGTTCTTCAGAAGATTCAGAAATACCCACTAATACTTCAGCATTAGGTGTTTTGTTTATCCTTTTTTCAATACTTTCTAAGAAACTGAAAAGTCCATATCCAGCAATAGGCACACAGGTGACAAAATAAATCACAATATACTGTGATTTTGCCTCAAATAAAAGGTGATAGAAAAACCCACCGAGTATGATAAGCATCAAAGAAACATGGAGCATATTCAGCTTTTTATTTTTAAACATATACAGTGCTGAAATGAATGTAAACAAAAAGATAAGCTCTTGATAACGGCTCATATAATTAGTTACGTTAGTGTTTGCATCTCCTGTATAAATATTTTGCACAAACTCTGGAACAGGTTCAATAAACCCTCTAACTTGGCTTGACCAGATACTTTGATAAGTTGGCTCATTCCACTGACTAACAGTTTTTTTGTTGAAAAACTCTCTTGTATAGTCTGGATCTTTAATAAGAAATTCTAATCGTTCTTTTATTGATACAAGAGTTTTTTCAGTAGCTATTTCACCATCATAATTATTATTACTATAGAAGGCAGGTCCAGTATTAGGGTTATACCAACCTGGTGCACGAGATGATTCATTTAAACCCATATTCAACCAACAGATTTTTGGCACACCATCACTTAGTTGAATTCCTGCTCTGTTTTCGTATTGCATAATAACTACTGAATTTAATGTATTTGCCAAAACGACACAAATCACAATTGAAACAATGTCAAATATTTTTCTGTTTTTTAGTAAATGTACGAACATAATAATAACCATAGCTACAAGGACAATCATGCTATTGAGCTTTAGCAGTGTGCCAATTGCAATAAGCAGTGCAGAAATAAACATATTATACTTTTTACCACTTTTTATATATCTCATTTCAAAAACAACTGCCCAAATAGAAAAAGCATATCCGAGAATATTACCATAAACAAATGTAGAAAATATAATAGGCTGAATACATCCCATCATAAGAATAGTGGTGAGTATTTGTAGCTTATCGTTGTCGAACAAATATCTATTTATTTTTTGCAATGCACCAAAAATAAAACATACTCCTAGAACATTTATTGCTTGTAAAATCAAGGTATCATCCGAACCAGTTATTTTATAATATAATTCGCACAAAAATGTAAACCCTAATTGAAACGGATACTTATTAAAATATCCCTCAATGTACATAAGATTTTCATAATTCCCCTCTAAGAAAAGCTTGGCATTATTTGTGACAGTATAAGAATCCTCAGTTGGGACGGATTTCACTGAAAAAACCCAAATAAATCCAATTGCAATAATGAAAGCATAGGCGATAAGGGTAAGAACCTTTAGGTTGAACTTTTCCCAATACCTTTTCGTGACATATAGTATAAAGGTTACAACTCCAATAATAAGCAAGTTAATGAAAACATTATCATAATTATAAAGAATTGTTTCATACAAAATTTTATCGGGATCAAATACAGAGGTGTGCCAAATGCTTTCAACACTTAAAAAGCCGAATATAGCCGTGAAAATAATTAGTATGGAGTAAGAAATTAATTTTTCAGATTTTAGAGCAAATACATCGAGCTTTTTTATGGCTACCGTTTCATTGTCCATTGTTATGCACGTCCTTTTGTGTAAAATTATACTTTATATTTCGTAATTATATCATAACAGAACAAAACCGTCAACATAATGTATTAAATCATCTTGCAAAAAGGTATAATTAATGTTATTATTATAGGTATGTAAAATAAAATTCTATTTGTAAAGGAGCATTCAAATGAAATATGGATATTTTGATTTAGATAATAAGCAATATGTTATAACAAGACCTGATACCCCATCACAATGGACAAATTACTTGGGCTCGCCTGAATACGGGGCAATTATTTCAAACAATGCAGCTGGCTATAGTTTTGTCAAGAGTGGTGCAAATGGAAGAATTAGCCGATATAGATTTAATTCAAATATGGCTTTACCTGGAAGATATGTTTATATAAGAGATAACGACTTGAACGACTACTGGTCAGCATCATGGCAACCCGTAGGCAAGCCTTTGGATAAGTATAAAAATGAGTGTATTCATGGCACGGCTTATACAATAATTAGGGCTGAATATGAGAAGATTACTTCGGAAGTGACTTATTATGTTCCACTTAATAAAACGCATGAGGTTTGGTGTTCAAGGATTACAAATAATGACACTAAGCCAAGAAATCTTTCAACATTTGGCTTTGTTGAGTTTACAAATGAAAGCAATTACGAACAGGACCAAGTGAACTTGCAGTATTCCTTGTTTATTTCTAGAACTAGCTTTGAGGGGAATAAAATCATTCAACATCTTAATGAAAATAGCAAAAGAGATGAAACTGGTTCAAATAATATGGAACGCTTTTTCGGCATGGTTGGAGCTGATATTACAGCGAGCAATGGTAGCCTTGATGACTTTATCGGTGAATATAGAACTTATGCAAATCCGATAGCTGTTGAGCGTGGTAAATGCGATAATAAGATGAATTTCAACTTGAATTCATGTGGTGCGTTGCAGTCGGATATTATTCTTGAGGTCGGAGAAACTGTTGAGATGATATATGTTTTAGGGCAGAAAAATGCCGTTGGAGCAGACGCTATTCTTGATGAATATAAAACTGTGGGCAAGGTTGACGAAGAAATTGCTGAACTGAAGAATCACTGGCATTCAAAGCTTGATAGATTTAAGGTTACTACGCCAAGCGATGAGTTTAATAATATGCTTAATATGTGGAATGCTTATCAGTGCTTTATCACGTTCATTTGGTCGAGGGCTGCGTCGCTGGTTTATTGTGGACTTCGTAATGGTTACGGATATAGGGACACTGTTCAGGATATACAGGGTATTATTCATCTTGACCCTGAACTTGCGGCTGAGAAGATTAGGTTTATGCTTTCTGCACAGGTTGATAATGGTGGAGGTTTGCCACTTGTTAAATTTAACCACAATGCAGGGCATGAGGATACTCCTGATGATGCCTCATACGTTACGGCAACAGGACACCCATCATATCGTGCAGATGACGCATTATGGCTGTTCCCAACTATAAGTAAGTATATAGGTGAAAGTGGAAACAAGGCATTTTTAGATGAAGTTATCGTTTATGCAAATGGTGGAGAAGACACGATTTATGAGCATTTGAAAAAGGCTATTCAGTTTTCAATGGAGCGTTTGGGCGATAATAATATGCCTGCTGGACTTCATGCAGATTGGAATGACTGCTTGAGATTGGGCAAAAAGGGCGAAAGTACGTTCGTTGCGTTCCAACTTTATTATGCTATGAGTATGCTAAAAGATATAGCTGTTGAGAGAAAAGATACAGAATATGTTGATTATATAAATAAAAGTCAAAGTAGTCTTGGTAATGCATTAGAAAAATGCTGGGACGAAGATAGATTTATTCGTGGGATTCGTGAAGATGGTGTTATTGTTGGTGCGAAAAAGGATAAAGAGGCATCAATGTGGCTTAACCCTCAAAGCTGGTCGGTAATTTCTGGCTTTGCAACTGGAGATAAGGCTAAAACGGCTATGGACACAGCGAATGAGATTTTGAACACACCATATGGCTTGAAATTGCTTGACCCACCATATATGAACCACTATTTTGACGGGGCATTAATGCATATTTTCAATCCAGATACAAAGGAAAATGGTGGAATATTCTCGCAATCACAAGGTTGGGTAATACTTGCTGAGGGATTGCTCGGAAACGGTGACAGAGCGTTTGAATACTTTATGGAGAGCTCACCTGCATCTATGAATGACAAGGCTGAAATAAGAGTGATTGAACCTTATGCTCATGGGCAGTTTACGGAGAGCAAGGCATCACCTCATGAGGGTAGGTCGCACGTTCATTGGCTTACTGGAACAGCCTCAACTGTAATGGTTGGTTGTGTTGAGGGGATTTGTGGAATGCGTCCGAACGCAGAAGGGCTTGTAATATCGCCATCAATTCCATCAAAATGGGACGGTTTTACAATTGAAAAGGACTTCAGAGGGAAGAGGCTTTTCATTGATATAAAGAACCCAAATCATGTTCAAAGTGGCGTTAAGGAAATAACGCTGAACGGTGAAAAGCTAGCTGATAACTTTGTTGCAACGAATAAATTGGCTGATAAAAATGAGATTGTAGTTATATTAGGTTAAGAAAAAGCTGACGGCATTTTGTATGCTGTCAGCTTTTTAAATTGTATTTTTAGTGTATTGGAATAGGATACTGGCTAAAATTTGCTAGATGGAACAATTCCCTCTAAACTCCAAATATTATATCATTACATAAATTTTATCGTCAATTTCAAATAGGAAAATAATATCATCAGCCACTGTTGTGGAATTTTC
>CAZSZG010000016.1:0-1172 GCA_964610805.1 uncultured Oscillospiraceae bacterium | reverse complement strand
TAGGTTTTATTATCGTCAACCATTGTTGAGCCATAGGGCAAATCAGACATTTTTACGGAAGATTCAGAGTTATTCTCGTTTGAACAGCCTGTAAAAAACGCTGTTAGCATAAATATTGTTAAAAAAACCGAAATAATTTTTTTCATTTTAAACTACCTTTCGTGCGTGAAATTAGTAGAAAGTATCAACAAACAACTTATATTAAATCATAACACATAAATTCAGTCAAGTCAATTATGATAAGTTATTTTGTGCAAATCCACTAAAATTATTGTACAATATTCCAATATTTATTTAGGTCTGTTGATTGTTATAAAAGTTTAGTGTATAATTGTATGGTGAAGAATTATTTGCGACTTTTTGCGTATAACATACTTATGAAATAAATTTACGCAAGGTTAATTTTATTATTGGAGTAATGCAATGCCTCGTTTTTTTTCGGATGAAGTTTTGGGTAGGGAAATATCAATTATTGGCGACGACGCAAGGCATATAGGGCGTTCGCTAAGGATGAAGATTGGCGATGAGATTATCATTTGTGCCAAAGGTATGGATTATTCATGTGAGATTATGAGTATTTCTGACGATGAAGTGCTTTTGAAAGCAGGAGAGCCACAAAAATGCTTTGCTGAACCGAATGTTTTTTTAACTTTGTATCAGGCGATACCAAAACTTGACAAAATGGAAAGTATTATACAGAAATCTGTTGAGTTGGGGGCATCAAGAATTGTTCCTGTTTTGACAAAAAGATGTGTTTCAAGACCGAATGAAAAGGAATTTGCCAAAAAGCTTGCAAGGTATAATAAAATTTCTCTTGAGGCTTCAAAGCAGTCTGGGAGAGGTATAATCCCCGAAGTTACGCCATTTTTAAAGCTTGAGGAAGCGTTAAAGGAGATGGCTAAGGCTGATTGTCCGTTGGTGCTTTATGAAAAGGGTGGAATTAGATTCACTGAAACCAATGTTGAAAAGGCTGAAAGCATAGCTATACTTGTTGGCAGTGAGGGCGGTTTTGAGGAGTCCGAAATTGAGCTTGCAAAGGCTTATGGAGTGCAACCACTTTGGCTGGGGCATAGGATTTTACGGTGTGAAACAGCACCTCTAACTGCTATTTCAGTGGCGATGTTGTTAACAAAAAATTTATAAATTCTTATTGAAATTTTGGATTATATATG
>CAZSZG010000015.1:12152-30779 GCA_964610805.1 uncultured Oscillospiraceae bacterium | reverse complement strand
ACACCAGAAGGTCAAACTGCTACTGTAACTGTTACAGTAACTGAAGTAACAACAGTAACTACAACAGAGACAACAGTTACTACAACAGAAACAACAGTTACTACAACAGAAACAACACCTGAAACGACTGTTACAACAGTAACAACACCTGAAACAACAGTAACAACACCAGAAGTTACAACACCAAAAGATGATATTGACTGGGATAAAGTTCTTTACGGTGACGTTGACGTTAATGGTGAAGTAAGACTTAATGACATAATTCAATTTAACAAGCACTTTGCTGGTGCAGTTGTACTATCACCAACAGCAAGAGAAAATGCTAACTGTGTATACGATGATTTACTAAATATGTCTGATAATATGCAAATAGCTAACTACTTAGTTTTCAAGATTACTCAAGCTGATTTAGGTCCACAAAATAAATAAAAGTACACAATAACTAAAAATGAAATGCCTGACTTTTATAAGTCAGGCATTTTTGTGTTTAGATTTAGATATTAAGATATAAACAAGGCTTTTCAAATTAAAGAAAAGCCATGTTTTAATATTACTTTTATATTATCCTAAAATCTTTTTCAAGTCCTCATCAGGAGTTGAAATAGGAGTTATTGCAAAGTTTTTAACTAAGAAATCTAATATATTAGGAGAAATGAATGCTGGTAATGTTGGGCCGAGATAGATATTCTTAATTCCAAGATGAAGTAGTGAAAGAAGAATACAAACAGCCTTTTGCTCATACCATGAAAGAACTAGGGTTAGTGGAAGTTCGTTAATGCCACATTCAAATGCGTCAGCAAGAGCAGTAGCAACCTTAATCGCACTATAAGCGTCATTACATTGTCCCATATCCATAATTCGTGGAAGGTCGCCGATTGTACCTAAATCCAAATCGTTGAAGCGATATTTTCCACAAGCAAGAGTAAGAATAACGGTATCCTTAGGCGTTTTCTTAACAAAATCTGTATAGTAGTTACGTCCTGGCTTTGCACCATCACAACCACCAACAAGGAAGAAATGCTTGATTGCACCTTGCTTAACAGCGTCGATAACTGTATCTGCAACGGAGAGAACAGTACCGTGTCCGAATCCAGTTGTAACCTGTTTACCACCGTTAATACCAGTCATAGGGTGCTCCTCAGTATAGCCACCAAGTTCAAGAGCCTTTTCGATAACAGGAGTGAAATCCTTTTTATCATCGATATGAACCATTTCAGGATAAGCAACCACAGCAGTTGTGAAAATTCTATCGCTATAATTATCCTTTACAGGCATAATGCAGTTTGTTGTAAATAGAACAGGTGCTGGAATATCCATGAATTCCTTCTGTTGATTTTGCCATGCAGTACCGAAATTACCTTTTAGGTGTGGGAATTCTTTTAGCTTAGGATATGCGTGTGCAGGGAGCATTTCGCCATGAGTATAAATATTAATTCCCTTATCCTTTGTCTGCTCAAGCAATAAATAAAGGTCGTGCAAGTCATGCCCAGTAATAACAATGAATGGGCCTTTTTCAATTGAAAGAGGAACATCTGTAGGTACAGGAGTGCCATAAGTTTCGGTATTAGCCTTATCCAAAAGTTCCATACATTTCAAGTTAACCTTACCAACTTCAAGAACAAGTGGTAGAAGAACATCGGACGCTAAATCATCACCAATAGCATTCAAACCCTTATAGAACATTGCCATAACTTCATCATCTTTATAGTCAAGAGTATAAGCATGATGAGCATAAGCAGACATTCCACGCAAGCCAAAAAGAATTAATGACTTTAGTGAACGAATATCAGTATCGCCGTCCCAAACCGTAGTTATATCAAAATCATCATAGTTATTACCATTTGATACAGTATTTTTAACTTCATTTACCTTTTTAATCAAAGCCTCAATACGCTCATCGTCAAAGTTAACATTGGTGATAGTTGTAAACAAACCATCAAGGATTATTACATCAGATTCCTCAGTTGACTTATTTGCAGTAACTGCACGAGAAAGCCCAATTAAAGCACCTGTAAGCCTATCCTGTAATTTAGCAGTATCAGATTTTTTTCCACAAACACCAGCCCTTCCTGTACAAGCAATGCTTAGAGATGTTTGCTCACATTGAAAACAAAACATATTATCCATTCTTAAAATCCTCCTAATTTTCTATAATTTGACCATCGGTTGAGATGGTTACAATCTGCCATTGAATTAGTTTTCCACAGTTCTGTAATGCAGTTTTAACAGCGTTTGATAGACCACCACAGCATGGAACTTCCATTCTCACAACTGTTACACTATTGATGTCATTATGTTTTAAAATTTCAGTTAGCTTTTCAGAATAATCACCCTCATCAAGCTTAGGACAGCCTATTAAAGTGATACGGTTTCTAATGAATTTATTATGGAAATCAGCATAAGCAAATGCTGCACAGTCTGCTGCAATAAGTAGGTTTGCACCGTCAAAATAAGGAGCATTCACAGGTACAAGCTTTATTTGAACAGGCCACTGCATTAGCTGACTTTCAGCAGGTGAGTTAGTTACAGGCGTTTGTGCAGTAGCTTTTCTTGTTAGAGTTTTTGAGTTTGAACCAGGACATCCACAAGGTAGATTTTGAGGTTGTTTGTTAGCATCTTCTTTTTCATTCATATTAGCCTCAACAGCTTTCTTATCAAAAGCAAGAGCCTCCCTTTCCTCAAACGTGATAGCATTAGTTGGACATACAGGTAGACAATTACCTAATCCATCGCAGTAATCATCACGCAAAAGTACAGCCTTACCGTCTTTCATACCGATTGCACCCTCCTGGCAAGCATTAACACAAAGCTGGCATCCAATACATTTATCTTTATCTATCGTTATAATATTTCTTTTCATAAATTATCTTCCTTTCATATTCTGTGTTGTAAATTACCTTACTATTCGAGTATAATATAAAAACAAAAATAAGTCCGTTGTTTTTACAACGTAACAAGAAAGATTAAAAATAAAGTAAAATTAAATTAATTGCAAAAATCAAATAAATATGGCATACTATATATATAAAAAATAAAATAAGTTATTATAGAGAAAGTAGGGCTAAAAAGTGGAAAATTCATTTGCGAAAAGAGTTGGGGAATCCAAAACAGAGCATGTGCAAATAATAATGCCTGAACATATTAATGGATATGATAGACTTTTCGGTGGAAAGCTAGTTGAATGGATAGATATTGTAGCTGGTGTTGTAGCAAGACGTCACTCAAACAGTAATGTTACAACAGTTTCGATTGACAACCTTCATTTCAAAGAAGCTGCATATGTAAACAATATGGTAGTTTTATACGGTAAGGTTACATATGTTGGGAATACGTCTATGGAAGTAACGGTTGAAACATTCGTAGAGAGGCTTTCAGGAGAAAAGAAACTTATCAATAAGGCATATTTAGTTATGGTCGCACTTGATGAAGATGAAAATCCAATCAGTGTTCCAAAGCTTGTAATTGAAACGGAAGAGGAACAAGCTGAATGGGATTCAGGTGCAAGAAGAAGTGAACTACGGAAACAACGACGCAAAGAAAAATTTTAATATATATTAACTATAAACTATAACACAGAAAAAGCAATATATAATCTATGAACATTTTTGCTTTTTAAAAAATTAACTAATAGTCTATTAAATATTAACTTTTACTGCATAGAAAGTTAATTGGTATCATGATATAATTAAGAAATTAGAACTATAATTATAAATATGATTTATTATATATTGATTTACATAAAAATACTAACATAAGATTTTATGAAAGAAGGGAAAAGGATGGCAGATGTTCTTTCTCAAAGTCAAATTGATGAGCTGTTGAATAGCTTCAGTTCAGAGGGAACGAAAGCGTTTGAGAGTATTGAAGAGAATATAAATGAGAAAAAAGTTAAAGTATATGATTTTAAGATGCCTAAGAAGTTCACTAAAGAACGGTTAAAGGTTATAAATGATATATATGAAGTTTACTCACGACTTCTTTCATCGTTTCTTACGGGTAATACTCGAATTCACTGCAAGGTAAAGGTTTTGCAGATTGAGGAACAGCGTTATTATGAGTTCAATAATGCACTTCCAGACCATGTAATAATGGGAACAGTTGACCTTGGAATTGAAGATGACGATATAATGGATATAACTTGTATAATTCAGTTGTCAAATTCGGTAACTTATTCATTGATAGATAGGCTACTTGGTGGAGATGGTCCTTATATTGAGATTAATAGGGACTTTACTGAAATTGAAATTGGACTTATGAAAGGCATAATGGACAAGATGTCAAATATGCTGAAGGAGGCATGGGCTCCTTATTTAGAGATAAACCCTAGACTTGTTGGGATTGAAACGAATGCAAGGGCAAGCCAATCAATTCCACCTGAGGAAGTTATTGTACTTGTTACCCTTGAGGTTGAGATAAAAGATGTAAAGAATATTATTACAATTAGTTTACCTGCTGTAAATATGGAAACAGTAATGACTAAGTTTAATGACCAGTATTCTCAAGGTTTAAAGCGTTATGATGCTGCAAGAGAAGAAAAAAGACGTGAGGGTATACAAAAAAGAATAAACAATTCAAATTTAGACATTGATGTAATTTTTGCTGAAACTAAAATTGCACTTGCTGATATATTGACGCTTCAAACTAATGATATTATTCCTTTGAATATGCCGATAACGGGTAATGCGTCAGTTAAAATTAACGACAATTTATGGTTTGATGGAAAAGTTGGTGTAAATAATAACAGAAAAGCAATTAAGATAGATAACATTTACAAGAATTGAGGTATAATCATGGCGAGTGCTACTATAAACGACTTTAATGAAATGAAAAAGGATGCCATAGGTGAAATCCATAATATTACTATGGGTTCAGCAGCAACTGCTGTTTCAGGAATGCTGGATGCTAAGGTTTGGATTACTACACCTCAGGTTAATATAGGCAAGGTTAGTGAGCTTTCTTTTCCTAATCTTGAACCATCAGTTCATGTTGTAATTGAATATATAAGGGGCGTTTCGGGTTCATCGCTTTTAGTGCTGAAACAAACTGACGTTCAGCTAATACTTAATCAACTTATGGGGTTGCCATTAGTTGTTACAGATGATTTTGAGTTTGATGAAATGAATATTTCAGCAGTTTGTGAAGTAATGAATCAAATGATGGGTGCATCGGCTACGGCGTTGTCGGAGATTCTCGCCACGCAGATTGATATATCCACACCTAAGGCAGTAATTTCTGAGGGTGGGGGCGACGCATGGAGTGCTTATACTGACAGTCCTGATGATTATGTTTGTACGATTTCATTTGACCTTACTATTGATGGTATTATAAAAAGTGAGTTTGTAACAATACTTTCACTTGATTTGGCGAATGAAATGGCAGAAAAAATGCTTTCTGCATATGGGGATTCGGCTGGAACACCTGTTGAAGAACAAGCACCTGTGGTTGAGGCTAAGAAAGAGCCAGAAGTGGTTGCTAGTCAAACGGTTCAAAATAGCACACCTCAACCTTATGCAAATAATGAGGTAAGCGTACAAAGCCCTCCACAACAAGCTAGTAGAGATGCAAATATTAATGATGTTTTATTAAAAAGAATTACGGAGGAGGGGTTATCTCATGAACAAGCTGATAATCTTCAGCTATTATTGGGTGTTCCGCTAAATGTTTCAATAGAAATTGGTTCTACAAGAAGAAAAGTAAAAGATATTCTTGAGTTTTCAAAGGGGACAGTTGTTGAACTTGAACGTTCGGCTGAATCTCCTGTGGATGTTATAGTAAATGGGAATCTGATTGCTAGAGGAGAGGTTGTAGTAATTGACGATAATTTTGCAGTAAGAATTACAGAAATCATTAAATCCAAGCTTTTGGATAGCTTAGGAAGTAAGGGGTAATTGATATGGAAAAGAAAATACTACTAGTTGACGATGCAGCGTTTATGAGAATGATGTTAAAAGATACATTAAGTAAAAATGGGTACATTAATATTATTGAAGCAGCAGATGGTGAAATTGCTTGCAGTATGTACAAAGAAGAGTTGCCAGACCTTATTATAATGGATATAACAATGCCTAATAAAACAGGGATTGAGGCATTGAGGGAGATTAAGGCGATGGATTCCGAGTCTAAAATTATAATGTGTTCTGCTATGGGACAAGAGTCTATGGTTGTTGAGGCAATTAAGTTGGGAGCATTGGACTTTATTGTTAAGCCTTTTAAGCCTGATAGAATTCTGCAAATTGTAGGTAAGATACTAAGCTAATGAAAACAAATTCTATGTAGGTATTTATGCATTGAAAGGGGCTTTGTAATGACTCTTAATAATATTGATGACCTAAACTCCATGCACGTTGATGTACTTACGGAGCTTGGAAATATCGGCACAGGCAATGCAGTTACTTCTTTGGCTACTCTTGTTGGCAAAGAAATTAGTATAAATGTTCCACGAGTTAGAATTCTTAGTTTTAATGATGCTGTTCAATTTATTGGTGGAGCTGAAAATATCGTTACGGGAGTTCTTATTCGCTTGATGGGCGGAATTAAAGGTATGATACTCTATATTTTTGAAGATGAATTTGTAGATACTGTTATGAAAACCTTTTTTGGTAAGAAATTCAATTCTGCTTTGGAACTTGATGAGATGGATAAATCAGCACTTAGTGAAATTGGCAATATAATGGCTGGTGCATATGTTAGGGCATTATCAACCATGACAGGGCTAGATATAACGGTATCTACGCCCTCTATCTGTATAGATATGGCTGGTGCAATTCTTAGTGTTCCTGCAATTGAGTTTGCAAGCGTTGGAGATAAGGTTTTGTTTATTGATGATTCTTTTGGAATAGGAAGTAATATAATTAGTAGTAATATGATTCTTGTACCAGAGATGGATTCACTTAACTTGTTATTTAAAAAATTGGGAGTAGGTATCTGATATGAGCAAGATTATCAATATCGGTATCTCCGACCTCAACATTGCCAAAGTTCCTGATGTACTTGTTACATATGCACTAGGTTCATGCGTTGGAATATGCCTGCTTGACCGTAAGCGTGAGATAGGTGGCATGGCACATATAATGCTACCATATAGCAAGGATTCGGGGAGTTCAGCCACAAATCTTAGGAGATATGCCGATACTGGAATAGCTGAGTTGATACAGATGATGATAAGGAATGGTGCAGAAATTTCCAATATAACTGCAAAAATTGCTGGAGGGGCACAAATGTTTCAGACTCAGCTTAATACATTTAACATAGGTGAGAGGAATGTTGAGGCAGTAAAAAGGGTGCTTTCTGGTAATAGGATAAGGATAATTGCTGAGGATACTGGAGCGAACTTTGGACGCACAGTGTTTTTTGATGTAAAAAGTGGAGAGATGAAAGTGAAAACAGCATCTAGCAGACTTGTTGTACTTTAGCCTTTCAAGATAGATAAATATAAAGAACAAAATAAGCCGTAAAATCATTGTTATTAGCAATGGTTTTACGGCTTAACTTTATTGATTCATAAAATCAAATGCTTGTAAATCCTCATCGTTAAGCATTTTAAGTGCATCAAGCAGCATAATTATTTTTGAATTAACACGCCCAATTCCTTCAATATACCTTGTGCTTCTGTCGGAAGTAATTGCTGGTGCAGATGAAATATTCTCCTTGCTGATGTCGATAACTTCATCAACGGTATCAACAATAAATCCAATTTGTAAATCATTTATATCAAGAACAATTATGCAAGTGCGTTCAGTATACTCAATTTCAGGCTTGTAAAAACGCAGTCTTACATCAATAATCGGAACAACTTTATTTCGGAGGTCTATAATCCCTTTTGCGTAGGATGGAAATTCGGGAATTTCTGTAATCGGTTGCATTTCAATAATCTCACGAACATCCTTAATTGGATAAGCATAATATTGCTTATCAATCAAGAAAGTAAGATACTTCTCAGTGTCTAAATTAACATCTTCTTCTTTTTCATCAAATCTATTCAATATACTACTCATATATATATCCTCTTTTCTGCAAGGTTTATTCACACATGGAAAGCTTTTTGCATATAACCTCACTGATTTTGTTAAGAGGTGCTTGCACACTACAACCACCAAGATTGAACGCAACCATAGGCATACCATAAACAACACAGCTTTCCTTGTCTTGACCAATAGTATATGCTCCTGCATCACGCATCTTAACCAGTCCAGTAGCACCATCTGAACCCATTCCAGTCATAATAACACCGATAGAATTCTTGCCAGCAACCTCAGCTACACTGTCGAAAAGCACATTAACTGAGGGGCAATGCCCTGAAACCTTTTCGCCACGAAATATTTTAACATAATATCCTCGTGAATCCTTTTTCAGTTCCATATGGAAATCACCAGGTGCAAGCAGTGCAAGACCGTTTTTCAGACGGTCGCCGTTTTCTGCCTCTTTTATTTCAATTGCACAGATTTTATTCAGTCTTTCTGCAAACATTTTTGTGAAAACAGGTGGCATATGCTGTACAACAACTATCGGTGGACAGTGCGTTGGCATATCATTTAAAACTACTTGTAAAGCGTCAGTTCCACCAGTGGAAGTTCCCATTGCAATCACCATATTGTTATTAGACTTTCTGCCATTGGCTAAATTA
Source organism: uncultured Oscillospiraceae bacterium (assembly GCA_964610805.1). Classification (GTDB taxonomy): domain Bacteria; phylum Bacillota; class Clostridia; order Oscillospirales; family Ruminococcaceae; genus JAAYPV01. The sequence goes on along the minus strand of CAZSZG010000015.1, from coordinate 22,156 downwards.
GCAATAGACGGCAAAGGCAATGATGGGCGAGTAATATTGCGTACCTTTGCTTGTGAGGCAGTTAAAATTTTACCTTTCAAATCATTCGCAAACTCTTGCATATCGTCAGGCGATTTGATAAGGGGCTTTTTTACATAATCAACAGCACCTGCATCTAAAGCGTCAAAAGCCATAATTGGCAATGAGGAGCAAATAACTGTTGGAATAGGGTATTGAGGAATCAACTTTTTAAGAAACTGAATACCATTCATTTTAGGCATTTCCACATCAAGAGTCATTACATCGGGATGAAGTTCAAGTATCTTATCCCTTGCCTCAAATGCGTCACCTGCTTTGCCGACAACTTCAATGGTATTACCATAGGAAAGTAATTTTGCAAGTGTTTCTCTAAAAAGTATTGAATCATCAACGATTAATACTTTTATTTTTCGTTCAATCATATTCTCACCACCAAAGTCTTTTTTTCAGAAACATTAATAAATTTCATAGTCATTTTTATAGTGTATAGCATTTTGTCATAAAGAATTCTGTATTTTATTTTTTTGTTTCTGATAAACAGCAGGCTTAATATAAGTATAGCAAGAATTTCTAGGAATACTTTCAGCATGCCCTATAAAAAGATAACCACCATCTTTGGTTACATCAAAAAACCTTTCAATAAGTGAACTCTTTGTATCGCCCTCAAAATATATCATTACATTTCTGCAAAAGATAAGGTCATATGGCTTTTTGTTGATAATATTATCCATTAGGTTAAATTGCTTAAACACAACTTCTTTGCGAATATCATCAGAAATACGATAGCTGTCATTGCTGATTTTCGTAAAATATTTAGTACGCCAATGTGCAGGGAGAGTGCTAACTGATTCCTCAGTATAAATACCAGTTTCAGCCTTTTGCAAAACAGTGGTAGAAACATCAGTCGCAAGAATTCTAAGGTCCCAATTCTTTTTCTTATTCCCAAAGTATTCATCAATAACCATAGCAATTGTATAAGGCTCTTCCCCAGAAGACGAAGCAGCACACCATATTCGTGCATCTCTATCCCTTACAGTAGCTTCAATATGTGGGAGTACAACCTGTTTCATATATTCAAAATGCTCAGGTTCTCTTAGGAAATAAGTATGATTAGTTGTAAGCTTATTGACAAGAGTAGCTAACTCCTTGCCACTCTTATCATTAAAAACACTGTTTAAATATGAGGTATAGTCAGTGAACCCTCGCTGTTGTACTATATGAGAAAGTCTACCCTCTATCAACACACGTTTTTTTATAAGATTTATACCGTAATTATTTCGCATAAAGCTAACAAGACGGGTAAACTCTTCATCTTTTAGTTTAAGCTCCATTTTGCTCACTCCATAACAAGCTTCCTAACATCAAGAAGCAGTTTTATTTCATCATTAGATTCTATGATACTGCGAATAAACTGGTCGGATTTAGCTTGGCTATTATTAGGAGTGGGGCAAATTTCATTTGGCTTTACTGTAATTACTTCCCTCACCCTATCAACAATCAATCCGACTACAATTTCGCCCAATTCAATCACAACTATACAAGTTCTGCCATCATATGGAGCTTCAGTTATATCAAATCTTTTTCTAACACTCATAACAGGTACAACCTTACCCCTGATATTTATAACTCCTTTTATAAAACTAGGAACTTTAGGAACTATGGTAATAGGTTGTATGCCGATAATTTCAGTGATATATTGGATTTCCACGCCATAAAGCACATGATTTATCGTAAACATCAATATTTCTCCACCATCGGTGTTAAATTGTACAACCAATTCATTGTAAATCTCTTCATTCATACTCTTACCTCCATATTAATACTCATGAATGATATTGTTGATGTCAAGAATTATAGTAATACTTCCATCACCAAGAATAGTGCATCCAGCCATTCCGTTTTGTTTTACATTATAACGATTTAGCAAAGGTGAGAACGGCTTAACAACAACCTGCTGTTCGCCGATAAGTTCATCAGCAAGAATACAAGCGTGTTTGCCATCACCCTCAACAAGAATAACCATTCCCTCAAAAACATCTGTGGAATTAGGTTCTAAATCATAAAATTCATGTAAGCGTATGAGAGGATAACATTTCCCTCTTAGCATGACCATTTCCTTACCCGACACATCACGAATGAGCTGTTTTTCTTTTAGCTTAAAGGATTCCTTTACGGAGTTAATAGGTATAGTAAAGATTGATGGACCAACTGAAATCTCAATCCCGTCTACAATAGCAAGTGAAAGTGGGATTTTTACAACAAAGCTTGTACCAACGCCCCGTTTGCTGTCAACAGAAACAGTTCCACCAATTTTCTCAATGTTTTTACGCACAACGTCCATTCCAACACCACGCCCAGAAAACTCCGTAACCTGTTCGTTTGTTGAAAATCCAGGAAGCATAATCATATTGAAAATTTCTTTATTTGTATATTCAGATTCAGGCTTTGTAAGCAATCCATTTTTCTTTGCCTTTTCAAGAACTCTTTTGTTATCAATTCCAGCACCATCATCAGCAATAACGATAATAACCTCACCAGAGGCATTATATGCTGACAGTGTAACCGTACCTTTTTCAGGCTTGCCAAGCTTAATTCGCTCTTGTGGGTCGTCCTCAATGCCGTGATCCATAGAGTTTCTAACCATATGCATTAATGGGTCGTTAAGATTGTCTATAACACCCTTATCAACTTCAGTTTCTTCACCCTCAAAAACAAGATTAACGTCTTTATTAAGCTTTATCTTCATATCACGAACAACTCTTGTCATCTTATTAAAAGCACCTGAAAGAGGAACCATTCTTATTGACATTACAATATCTTGAAGCTCGTCAGTAAGTTTACGGAGTTGCCTTGCTGATTTATGAAAATTATCAAGCTTTAATCCCTTTAAGTCGGAACTTGATGTTACCATTGCCTCAGTGATAACAATTTCACCAACCATATCAAGCAGTTGGTCTAGCTTGTTAAGATTTACGCTGATAAGGTTTTGTTTACCCCTTGAACCTTGCCCCTTTGAGAGCATATTATTAATTTGTTCAGCATTCTTTGGCGATTCAACCTTTTCAGCCACATCTTTTTTTGGTTCAGCTTGTTTAGCTGTATCTATTTTTGGTTGAGGTTGTTCAGCAACAGGCGTAGAAGTGTTTATTTCTGTTACATCACTATTTTCTTCTGCGTCAGACTCTAAATCAATAGTCTTAGGTAATTCCTCAGCAATAGTGTCCTCATTAAGAGTATTCTCAATAATCTCATAAGATTTTACGCTAACTGAATCTTCAATAGCTTTGAATATAAAATGCTCATCACTAATAGATTTAAACCTTATAACGAAACCATTTTCGATAATAGTTTTTGCTGATTCTTGATTAGTTTCAATATCAGCAGGCACATATTCAAGTTCTAAACAGTCATCTTTTATTTTATTGATAAGAAGAAGTGCCCTAAGGTTTTCCATCTCACAATCATCATCGAAAAAGACTCTCACTGTAGTCATATTAGAATTAGTCGTATTTGTTTCCACTACCGTATCATCTGATACAGTAGCTGATTGCTGTTCACGCTGTGTACTATCGCTATCTTTTAGTATAGACACAAAGGTCTTTATTTTTTCAATTGAGTCGCTAAAATCTGTTGGAGTGAAGTTTTCATCTTGAATTACATCAACCTCTGCTTTCAACAAGTCAGATGCTGTGAAAACCAATTCATAAAGATTTTCGATAGACACGATATAGGGCTTTTCTTCACGAATTATGAAAAACATATCCTCAATGCTATGTGCGAGGGTAGACATATTTGAAAGTCCCATCATAGCCGAACTTCCCTTAATTGTGTGCATTATACGAAAAATTTCGTTAATATCCTCATCACCAAAGCTATTATTGCTTTCAGTTTTCATGAGAATTTGGTCTAGCTGTTCAAGGAGAGTACTGGTTTCATAGATATACATATCTATCATACTTTCCATTCCTGCTTCAAAGTTTGCCATAGTTTCACCTACCATATTAGTATATAACAATTATTTATTATAGACTTTATTTTTACAGCTTATCCAAGAGGTTTTAAAAGCATTGGCGATTAATATTTATCGCTATCACCTAAATCAATTTTAGCAACCCCTATTTGATTAGAATTAAATGTAGAGTTTTTTTGATTATTTCTTTGATTTGTCTTTTTTAGCTTAAACTCTGAAATTAGAGTTCTAAGCATATCAGCTTGTCCTGATAATTCCTCACTTGCAGCAGCACTTTCTTCAGCAGTTGCTGAATTGGTTTGAACAACGGAAGAAATCTGTTCAACGCCTACATTTACCTGTTCAATAGACTGTGCCTGATCATTTGATGCCACTAGAACCTTTTCAATTGTTTCACCTACAAGATTTGATTTAGTTGCAACAACTTCAAGTGAACTTGCTGCCTTTTTAGCTAGATCTGAGCCATGTTGAACAGTTGTAATGGAATTTTCAATTAATGATGTTGTTTGTTTTGCAGCATCTGCACTCTTTAGTGCAAGGTTTCGTACTTCATCAGCAACAACAGCAAATCCCTTGCCAGCAGCACCAGCCCTAGCTGCCTCAACAGCTGCATTAAGTGCAAGAATATTTGTTTGGAATGCAATATCATCAATAACCTTAATTATTTTAGCAATTTCATTAGAGGAGTTATTAATATCATTCATTGCAGTAAGCATATTATCCATTTCATTGTTACTTTCAACTATAACATCAATAGTTTCATTTACATATTTTGTAGCAACAGTGACATTGTCAGCATTTTCCTTAACTTGTACTGCTATTTCATTGATTGACGCAGAAAGTTCTTCTATCGAGCTAGCCTGTTCAGTTGTACCTTGTGAAAGTGATTGAGCACCACTTGATACCTGATCCGAGCCAACAGAAATTTGTTGTGCAGAATCTCTGATTTCAGAAAAATTCACGCCTAATTCATCAACAATTTTCTTGAGGGATTGCCCAAGAACGTCTTTTTCTGAACGAGGAATAACATTTACAGTGAAGTCATTGTTACCAACTATCTCCATAATATTTGCTTGCTCTCTAATTCCATCAACCATATGGCTAAATGCTTTTGCAAGCTGTCCAATTTCATCACTACTATTGAGATCATTGGCATTGATATTAACATCAGTGTCACCCAAAGCAAGCTTATCAGATGCTTCTACAACCCTCATAATTGGCTTACTTACTTTTCCTGAAATGCTAGTGCCAAGAACAATTGATGTAATTAACCCTGTAACAGTTATGGCAATAAGAACTATTGTAAGCGTAGTTGCAGTAGTGGAATTGCTTTCGCTTTTTAATTTGGCGTTGTTGAGTCTGTTCTCAAGGCATTGATTATAGTTAGCTATCATTTTATCAATTTGTTCGGCGTTTGCTAATTGAACTTCGGAGGCTTCCTCCCACCTATCCTCAATTGAAAGAGCAAAAATTTCTTCAGAAACAGGAACAAAGACTTCTTTAAATATTTGGTTAGATTCATCAAACATTTTTAATGTTGCTTCTGTTTTTATTGTAGTTCTATAGTTTTCGTAGCTAACATAATATTTGTCTACAAGTTCATTAAACTTTTTTTGGCTCTGTTCAACTTTTTCTCTGTCATGGGAGTTAGTGGTTGATAAACTTGTTTCAAGCCTCATTTCATAAATATCGGATACTATATCAAACATATCTCTTAATGGTCTAGTTTGTTCTTCATATAACTCAGCATCTTTTTTACTAATATCTAACATGCCTGCAATGCCTATGCCACCAATTAGTGTTGCAATGATGGCAACTGTTAGAAAACCTATTGTTAATCTGCGTGAAATACTCATTTTTTGTCCTCCTGCGTTTTAATTTATAGTCATATCCTGCAGAAACATGACAAAAAGAAGTATAACACGCAAAAGTGAAAAAACTGTTAAATGTAGTGAATAGTATGTAAAGATTGAATTAATAAAGGGATTGAGTTTAGTTAACAAAAACTAAAAAAAATAAGGATGAAATATAGATTATTAATAACCTGTATATATATGAGAATACAACTAGGCAATTATATTAAATCTATAATAAACTAAGCTTGTAGATAATACATTCATTCTCTTGCGGTATATTATATGAACAAAATTAACTATTTCGTTTTGAATTTACTAATCATATTATGAGTTGTAAGAGCCTGTCCACTAAGTTCCTCACTTGCAGCAGCACTTTCTTGTGCAGTTGCTGATGTGGTTTGAACAGAGGAGGTTATATTATCCATTCCCATGCTAATTTGTGAGATAGCAGCAGCCTGATCAGTTGATGACTTTGCAATGTTTCCCATAAGAGTATTTATTTCTTCAACCATTTCAGCAATAGAACCGATAGCTTCAGAAGTTTTCTTAGAATGAATTGCTCCTTCACGAATACTTGAAATTGATGTAGCAATGAGGTCAGTTGTTGTCTTTGCAGCGTCAGAGCTCTTAACAGCAAGGTTGCGTACTTCATCAGCAACTACGGCAAATCCCTTGCCAGCAGTACCTGCCCTAGCTGCTTCAACAGCTGCGTTAAGTGCAAGAATATTTGTCTGGAAGGCAATGTCATCAATAACCTTTATGATTTTTGCGATTTCATCTGATGATTTTTCTATTTCATTTACAGCGTTCATCATAGCATTCATTCGGTCGCCACCAATATCAACCTGATTCTTTGCATTTTGAGTTAAATCAGCTGCAAGCTTTGAGTTATCTGCATTTTCATTAGTGTTTTCAAGGATTTCTACAATTGATGATGAAAGCTCCTCAATGGTTGCAGCTTCGCTTGTTGCATTATCTGAAAGCACTGTTGCTCCAGCAGCAACCTGTGCCGAGCCTTCATTAATTTGTGTTGCGGCTCTGCCTATCTCAGAAAATGTTGAATTAAGCGAATCAAGAATTATTTCCAGTGATGTTTTTATCTGCTCAAAACTTCCTTCATAAGTAACTTTGGATTTAACAAGAAGATTTCCTTCAGCGATATTTCGTAGCACATTATCAATATCATCAACATAGCTGGTGAGATTGTTTATAGTTAACCTCAAAGCATCAGCAAGTATTTGACATTCATCATGAGTTTCAATATTTGGAACTCCTTCTCTTAAATCACCGAGTGATAAACTATTTAGTCTTTGAGTTACAGTAATAATAGGCTTTGAAATTTTATTGCCGATATAAACAGCACCAATAACAGCACCTAAAATAACTGCCAAAGTTAAAGCAATGCAAATTATTAGTAATTGATTATAAACAGACATTACATTGGAGCGTGGCTGAGAAATTACCAATACCCAACCATCTGTATTATCAATCTTATTGTGGGCAAATAGTTGATTTTCGCCATTAACTTCATAGGTTTCATAACCAAATTCGCCTGTAATTGCCTTGCTAGTCATATCAGAAAGGGGTTTAAGGTTTTTATCGCTTTGAGCAAGTGCTATATAATTTGTAAAATCTGAAACATAACTACTGTCGCTATGAGCAATGATTGTACCAGTTTTATCAATTATATAACCAACGCTATTATCTGCAAAGTCAATGCCTGCAACAATTTCATTTAGGTATGACATATCAATTCCACCATAAATAATACCGTCAAAGCCTGAAACTTGAATTTTAGCTCCAGCCATAATAATAACTGAGTTGTCGGTTTTACGGACTACTGGGCTAGATACATAAGTATTGCCTTTCATAGCCTCAATAAAATACTCCCTATCGCTAATATCTGTATCGTTATAGGTAATTCCGTTTTTGTCGGAAACAGAAAAGTCTTTAAAGATTGATGTTTCAGCTGTATTAGCAAGTCTTTCTTTACGTTCATTTATTGTAATGGAGTCGTCGAAAATGTATTCGCTGTTTGCGGCGTCTTCTAAATCATCAGCGATATTATCTAATGCAATGGAAACGTAACCATTATATGAGTTTAAAGTGCTTTCACTTGTGGTTTCTGCATTATTAGTTATTGTTTGATACATAAGAATTAATGAAACTAAGGATATAACTATTGCTGAAGCAGTTGAGGATACAATCATTCCTCTTAGAATTCGGTTTTTGATTTTAGTCCTTTTCATTAGATGCCCCCAAAAATATTATATTATTCTGCCTATCATTTTAACATTATGGATAAACATTATAAAGCAAGTTAGGTTAACAATTTGTGACTTGTATGTTAATTTGCTCATTTGCCGTATGGTTTTTTACTTGTTTTATTAAATTCAATAAGCTAATTTAAATTGAGAAAAATCAAGGACACTGAGAAACAAAGCTATCCTTAAAAAGCAAACTATATTCAATGGTACAAAGTAAATATGAACTGAAAAATAAGTAGGATTGCAAATAAAATCTTTATTAATACTTGCTATGCAATAATAAAAATGTTATAATAATAAAGTTAGTGTATGTATATGCACATATTAAGAGTGAAAAGAGGAAATAATATGCCTGCAAATATAGTTGTCGGAACTCAATGGGGAGATGAGGGCAAGGGCAAGATAATTGATATCCTTGCGTCAAGAGCTGAGGTCGTTGTTCGTTCACAGGGTGGGAATAACGCTGGACATACTGTCGTAAATAACGGTCAAACGTATAAACTACACCTTATTCCATCAGGTATCCTGTATCCTAATACGCTTTGCCTAATTGGTGCTGGCGTTGTTATTGACCCTAAGGATTTTCTAGGGGAAATTAAGGAGCTACACGAAAGAGGAATTTCTACTGACAAACTTAAAATTGATCCAAGAGCTCATGTTGTTATGCCTTGGCATATAACACTTGACGGATTGTCTGAAGAATTCAGGGGTAATTCTGATATAGGCACTACAAAAAGAGGTATAGGCCCTGCTTATATGGACAAGTATGAGAGATGTGGCATAAGAATGTATGACTTGGCAAATGCAGATGTCTTTGCTAAAAAAGTTCGTGAAACAGGTAAGCTTAAAAATAAAATTATAACTGAAGTTTATGGCGGAGAGGCTTTTGACCTTGAGGCTGTAATTGCTGAATATAATGAATATGGAAAACAGCTTGCACCTTATGTTGACGACGTATCTGTGCTGACATATGATGCTCATAAGGCTGGAAAGACTATAATGTTTGAGGGTGCACAGGCGACACTTCTAGATATTGATTTCGGTACATATCCTTATGTAACGTCATCACATCCACTTTCAGCTGGAGTATGCGTTGGAACGGGTGTAGGACCAAGAATGATTACAAATATTATTGGTGTTGCAAAGGCTTATACAACAAGAGTAGGTAAAGGACCATTCCCAACAGAACTTGATGATGAAATTGGCGAAAAGATTAGAACTGTTGGTGGCGAATTTGGTACAACAACAGGTAGACCGAGAAGAACGGGTTGGTTTGACGCAGTGATTGTTCGTCATTCGGTTAGAGTTAACGGGTTGGACGGACTTGCTATAAATAAACTTGATACGCTTATGGGATTGGATACGCTGAAGATTTGTGTGGGCTATGAAAAGCCAGATGGCACAGTGATTAAGAATTTCCCTCCTACACTTGAGGAACTTGACGGTTGCAAGCCAATTTATGAGGAGGCAGAGGGCTTTAATACTGATATTTCAGGTTGCAGAACGTTTGAGGAATTGCCTGAAAGCAGTAAAAAATACATTAAAAGGCTTGAAGAGCTTTGCGAATGTCCAATTGTTATGGTTGGTGTAGGCCCTGATAGAAGTCAGATTATTGAGAGAAAGTAATTGGGCAACATTCACAATTAAAGATAATGTTATCAAAGTTATAGTTGTATTTAACAATATCACTATATGCTAGTTGTTCATTATATGCAAATAACATGGTTTACTATTGACTATTTTTATTGATTATGCTATAATTACACCACTGTATTATACATTTAAACGATGGGGTGATTTCATGGGTGATGAAGAATTATATGGGGTAAGTGCCCCAGAACTTGAAGACGAAGTTCAAGAGTATGCAAGAACAAAAGAGAGAACTCTTGATGA
>CAZSZG010000015.1:0-12052 GCA_964610805.1 uncultured Oscillospiraceae bacterium | reverse complement strand
TATGCAAGAACAAAAGAGAGAACTCTTGATGATGTAATTGCACCTACTTTGGGCGATGTTTATATACCACCACCACGTCCAAAAATAACTGAATTAGAGGATATTGTTGCACCTGAGTTCGAGGACACATATTCAGCTAATGGGAAAAGTTTAGGGGGCTTAGATGAAATTAAAGCTCCTGTGCTTGAAGATACTTATGTTGAGAAAAAAAGGGAAGTAGCGAGAGTTGATGAAGATTTAGAGTCAGTTAAGGCTGCTACACTTGAAGAAGAATACCAAGATAAAGGAAATGCCTATAAGCCGAATTTTGCTGATACTGGTGCTGAACAAGCGAAGAAAGAGGCGTTAAATCGCTCTATTAAGGGTGCGTTGAGCGAAAAGCCTGCAAGCTTTGATGAGAAAAAAAGTCGTGAGATGTATCGTGCTTTGATGGAGGAGCAACGTGCTGATTTGGCACGAAAGGGTGGCAAAAGGGTAATAGTGCTTATGATTTTGGGCATTATTATGAGTGTGCTGTTCTACTTATTTGCAACGGCAAACGACTTAAAGCCTGACAAGGTTGCTGCTATAGATAAGGTAATTGCTATTATACCTTACTGTTGCATTGCATCGGGAGTTGCGTCGTTGCTAATGATTGCTAGGTCAAAGGTTGCAAAAGGGTTTGCATCGTTTATTTTTGGAGTTATGACGGCAGTTTCGTTGCTCGGTGGGGGCTATATACTTACTGAAAAAACTAATTTTACATTGAATTTAGGTATGATTGTGGCAGTTTTTGCAATAAATGTATTTATAAGCTTTTCACTGAATTCAAGTGAAGCGATAGATGTATATTACAAAGGCAATGGTGGTTAAAAAGTAAAAATAATTGTTAAAAAATAATAAAAAAAGAACATTTCGGTTGCGAAATGTTCTTTTTTTATGTCATAAATTACAAAACGGTAATAATATAAAAAAATCGTGGGAAATTGCTTGACATATGCCAATAGATTTGGTATAATTTTATAGCAATGTGTTCTATTACATCTAGTACACCATTGTTTACATATTTAGGGCAATTATATTGGAAAGGGACGATTAATTTGAACGTAAAAAAGTTTTTAAGACGCATGAATCGTGGGGTTTTGCTGGGTGGTATTATTGTTGTTGGACTGGTTATCTATATAGTGGTTGACACAGTAAACTTTAAAAAGGATATACCGATGTTTGAACAGTTTATTGAGGATTATTATGCTGATATATCAGAAATAGCAGTTACTCCAAAAGAAAATCAGAGTGTAAAAGATTTAGATATTACCGAAAAGGAATTAGCGAGGGCTAAAGAAGAATACAGTAGCTTTATTGATGAGAATTGGACAAATTATTCAAATGAATTTTATTATTATATGACAAAGGAAGATGTAATAGCTGGTTTGGATAATTCTAATGGTATTCAAACAAAGAATTTTGAGGGGTATGTAACTAATTGGAGTTATAAATTAAGTAGAATTAAGGTTAATAAGCTTGGTCCTAATATAATAAGTATTACATATACTGATGATGTCACAGTTGAGTTTACAGGTAATCCATTAATTATGAATGTTGATGGTTTAGCAACTCCAAGCCTTATGAATTTTATCAAGAATTATGAGGAACTAAAAGGAAAAGTAAACATGGAGAAAGCTACTTCATCGAATGAACGTACGATAAAGCTTAAGAAGGTTGATGGGGAATGGAAGATATACGGAAGTGAAAACTTCTACGGTGGTGACAGTTTTGAAATAGTTGGAGGTGATGAGAATGTCAACGATATTGAAGGTTGAGAATTTGAATAAACATTTTGGAAAAAAACAGATTTTGCATGACATCTCATTTGAAACCTATTCAGGTGAAGTTTTTGGATTTCTTGGCCCTAATGGTGCAGGAAAAACGACTACTATTAAAATTGCAGTTGGCTTGCTGTCGCTTGATGAGGGCGATATTAAGATTAATGGCATTAGTGTAAAAAAAGACTTTGAGGGTGCTATATCCTATGTGGGTGGTATTGTCGAAAATCCTGAGCTTTATAAGCATATGTCGGGTATGCAGAATTTAAGGCAGTATGCAAGAATGAGAAAAGGCGTTGACCAAAAGCGTATAGATGAGGTTGTTGAAATTGTTGGTCTTAAAAATAGGATTAACGATAGGGTTGGCAAATATTCATTGGGTATGCGTCAGCGTTTAGGCGTTGCACAGGCATTGTTACATCGCCCAAAACTGCTAGTTCTTGATGAGCCGACTAATGGACTTGACCCTGCTGGAATTAAGGGGTTGAGGGATATATTAAAGGATTTGGCACATAAAGAGCAGATTAGTGTTCTTGTTTCAAGCCATCTTATGTCGGAGATGGAACTTATGTGTGACAGAATTGGCATTATCATGAATGGAAAGCTGATTGGAGTTAAGAGCGTAGAGGAGCTTATTTCATCTGTTTCTGGGGTTAATATTACCTATAAGTTAAAGGTGGATAATGCAGAAAAGGCAGTAGCTTTAATGGACAATATCAGCGATGAAAACAAGAAAATTATTGATGAGAGTCATATTGAAATTTTAGTTGATAAAGAAAATGCAGATGAGATTGTAAGTGGCATTGTAAATAAGCTGGTTACAAATGGAGTTAAGCTGAGTATGCTATGCCCTGCTGAAAATAAAAAGCTTGAGGATGTCTTTATGGAGATTACTAAAGATGGGGGTGTGCAGATTGCTTAGATTTCTAAGGCTTATGAAAAATGAATTTATAAAGCTTTCGCTAAAGGTTAGCACTTGGATTATGGTAATTATCATAGTTGCACTATGTGTGGGATATTCAGTTATGTGCTATGCGATGGTGCAGTTTGCCGAGAATGGAATGTATAACAGCAACAGTGCGTCGGGTTATAAATATGAGATGGAATACTTAGAGGAAACAAAGCCTCAGGGTTGGGAAGAACAGGTAGAAAGCCTGCAATACCTTATGGATAATCAAATTTATGATGGCTGGAGGTACACGGCAGCCGCTGATATGAGTTCAGTCAAAGCTGGTGGTAAAGACAAAACTACTACCGACAAGGTGAATCTCATAAAGAGTGCAATTGAGAATAATGATTGGAAGATGTATTTCCAGTTTAAAGTTGATGAAAACAATGCTATTTATACGGATACTACTGAAAGAGAAATACAAAACTGGGGATATACTTATTCCTTAGATAACAATATTGAGCCTGCTGTTGGTGAATGGAAATCAAAGGTTATTGATGAATTGGCGTTGGCAAAGATTTCAGCATATCAAATTGAAAGTTCCTCTCAATCACTTTCAGGTGACGTTCAAAAGGAATTTGATACCCTTAAAGACAATATGAAAATAAATGAATATCGCCTTGAAAACAATATAGAGTATAGCGTAGAGGATATTGGCATTTCAGCTCTTATGGGTGAAACATTTAGTTTTGATATTTGGGCAATGCTTGGCATGGGTGTTCAATTGGTTTCAACTGTGGGGCTAATTGTAATTATCATTGCTGGTGGTATTGTTGCAAGTGAATTCTCTTCAGGAACAATTAAATTCTTGCTTATTAATCCTGTTAAAAGAGGAAAAATACTTGCGTCAAAGTACGCAGTGGTGATTTCGATTACCTTTATACTTTTGCTTTTAATGTATATTATATTTGCTTTAATGGGTGGAGTTTTATCTGGATTTGAAAACGCTGGGGCATCTAACTTGTCGGTAATTAATGGCAAGGTTGTTGAAATGTCTGGGTTCTTATTCATGGCAAAAACCTATCTATTAGCTAGCATAAACATGATTGTTATGGCAACGCTTGCATTTACAATTTCGTCGTTGATGAGAAGTTCAGCAGTTGCGATTGGTGTAAGTATCTTTGCTATGATGGGTGGAAGTATTATTGATTCAATATTAAGTCAAGTTTTAAAAGTCGATTGGGGAAGATATTTGATTTTCTCAAACGTAGACCTTGTAAATATTGCACAAGGCAACTCAATATATGAGGGGCAAACGCTAGGATTTGCTATTGCAGTTTTAGCAGTTCATATGGTAGTATTCTTGCTCGCTGCATGGGACGGATTTGTAAGACGAGAGGTATAATAAAAACAAAAACCGTTCAGTCATTTGGCTGAACGGTTTTGCTATGCTATAAAGTAGCTACGGTGAGGACTTTTCCCTCAAACTCTTATCAAGTATGAGGAGCCCAGAGGGAATCATTCCCTCTGGCAGGGTTTGGGGCAGAGCCACATTATAAATCCATCGGAGATACCTTTTTCTTATACATTAAATCTAAAAAGAACAACATCGCCATCTTGCATAACATATTCCTTACCCTCAAGGCGTACAAGTCCTTTTTCTTTTGCAGCAGCCATAGTTCCACAGTCCATTAAATCTTTGAATGAAACGATTTCAGCACAGATAAAGCCTTTTTCAAAGTCGGTGTGGATTTTACCAGCTGCTTGAGGAGCTTTTGTGCCTTGTGTTATTGTCCATGCACGAACCTCTTGTTTTCCAGCTGTAAGGTATGAAATCAACCCAAGAAGAGCATAGCCCTCTTTGATAATTCTATTTAGCCCAGATACCTCAAGTCCAAGTTCACCCAAAAACATTGCCTTGTCTTCCTTGCTCATATCAGAAATTTCAGCTTCAATTTCAGCACAAATTGGCAAAACAGCAGCACTTTCAGCTTTAGCAATTTCACAAACAATTTTATAATTTTCATTAGTATCAATATTATTTATAAAATCATCTTCACAAAGATTAGCAGCATAAATTACAGGCTTTGAAGATAGTAGTGGAGTGGTCTTAATTATTTCTGCCTCGTCATCATCGAACGGGAAACTGCGTGCAGAATTGCCCTCCTCAAGATGTGACATCAATCTTTCAAGGAATTCAACCTCTGCTAAGTATTTTTTATCACCCTTAACAAGCTTTTTTGTTCGGTCGATACGGCGTTCAACCATCTCAACATCAGAAAAAACAAGTTCAAGGTTTATTGTTTCAATATCACGCTTAGGGTTTATGTTACCGTCAACGTGGATAACGTCATCGTTTTCAAAACAGCGTACAACATGAACAATAGCGTCAACCTCACGAATATCAGCTAAAAATTTATTTCCAAGTCCCTCGCCCTTAGATGCACCTTTTACAAGTCCAGCAATGTCCACAAATTCAAGGCTAGCAGGTGAAAACTTATCAGGGTCATAAATTTTTGAAAGAGCGTCAAGCCTTTCGTCAGGCACAGAAACTACGCCCACATTTTTCTCAATTGTGCAAAACGGATAGTTTGCAGATTCAGCACCAGCATTTGTCAAAGCATTAAACAAAGTACTCTTTCCAACATTAGGAAGACCTACCATTCCAAGTTTCATATTTTCAAAATCCTTTTCTGTAATATTTATATAAATGCAACAAGAAGATATTGCTACGAAATCGCTATTAATTATAACATATTTCCCACACAAAAACAAGTGAGGATTAAAATTATAAAACTTAGCTTGAAAAACTGATAAAAGTCAATATCGGACTAATTATTAGTCATAAAAACGGGTTGAAGATTATAAAGTAATCTGTTATAATTTAATTCAGTGAAAGAAATATAGAGTTAATGGTTGAGCAATTCTTTTCTTTTTTCACTAGGAGTACAACCAAAACGGTTTTTGAACAGTTTAATAAACATTTTATAATTAGTGAAACCATTTCTGCTAAGAATTTCAGATATGCTATAACTTGTACTAGCAAGGTCATTATAGGCATATTCCAAGCGTATGGAATTCAGATATTCAAGAAAGGTTATACCCATATGCTTTTTGAAAAAACGTGAAAAATACTCAGGATTAAGGGAAACAACGGTTGAAATGTCATTGAGTGAAATTTCTTCCATATAATGCTTTTTAACATAATAGGTAATCTGACTTAAACGCTCAATGTACTTCTCATGCTTTTGTTGCTCAATAGGGCTGATTTCATTCTTGAAATTGCTATTTATGTAAAAAAGCAACTCAAACACAATGCTATAAAACTTTAGTAGATACCCATTCGACTTTGATTGACATAATGACAAAAGCTCTTTCAACAGCGTTTTTACATAATCCGTAGATGGATTTGGTTTATCTTTATTATAATTTAGCTTAAATTCGATAAAGTCAATATTAGGTATATGCTTTTTTATAAAATCGTAGGATATTTGAAGTAGAAAAATCTTACAATGGCTGATACTATTTGTTGAATGTATATCTCTAGGATTCACCATAATATAATCGCCAGAATTAATGATATAAGTCTCATTGTTGATAGTAGTAGTATACTGCCCCTCGATTATATAAATGAACTCCATGCTATTATGCCAATGTTTAGCGACAAAACTTCCACTGTGTTCACAAATGTAAAAGTGCATATCTATGTTGTTTTTGTAAAAGATAATTTCATGAGGATACGCTTCCATATTGCACCACCTAACATTTTTCGGACAAATTTATACTATATACATTCATAATAACACAATACAATAAATAATTCAATGCAATTTTATAATCATTCAAAGATAAGGAGGACTGCAATATGGTTAATGATATGACAAAAGGAAAACCACTCAAGTTGATTTTGGCTTTCTGCATACCAATGCTTTTAGGAAATATTATTCAGCAAGTTTACAATATGGTTGACTCAATAGTTGTAGGAAGATATGTCGGAGTTGACGCTTTTGCTGGTGTTTCATCAACAGGCTCATTGACATTCCTTGTAATTGGCTTTGTACTGGGACTTTGCAGTGGTTTTTCAATTAAGATTTCACAAAGCTTTGGTGCAGGGGATTACAAGGAAATGCGAAAATATGTTGCAAATGCGTTGTATCTCTCGGGTGCATTCGCAATTATCCTAACAGTTTTGACAATGCTTTTTACAAGACCATTGCTTGAAGTAATGCGAACACCTGATAACATTATTGACTATGCGTATGATTACATAATTATAATTTTTGCAGGAATAACAGCAACAATGATGTACAATATCCTTGCTTGTATTTTAAGAGCAGTTGGCGATAGTAAGACACCGTTGATGTTTTTAGGAATTGCTGCTGTAATAAACATTGTTCTGGATTTGCTGTTTGTAATATCCTTTAATATGGGCGTAAAAGGTGTTGGATATGCAACAGTAATTTCACAGGTAGTTTCGGCAATTCTATGTATAATTTACATAAAAAAGCGTTACTTTATTCTACATTTTGAAAAAGATGAATTAAAGCTTGATGTTAATAAATGCAAGGACTTAGCTTTTGTAGGAGTTCCGATGGCATTACAATTTTCGATCACAGCTATAGGTACTATTATATTGCAGTTTGCAGTAAATTCTCTCGGTTCAGCAGCAGTTGCAGCAGTTGGAGCAGCACTTAAGGTACAGTCAATGGCTATTCTATCAATGGAAACTCTAGGCTTGACTATGGCGACATATTCGGGACAGAACTTGGGTGCTAAGAAGTATGATAGAATTAAAGAAGGCGTTAACAAGAGTCTTGTGGTGGGCGTTGCATACAGCTTGGTTATATATGCTGTTATAGCATTACTTGGTGGCTATATTTCACTTTTATTTATTAAAAAAGAGGAAACAGAGATTATAGGAGATGTTGTAAAGTTCCTTAGAATAAGTGGTGCGTTTTATCCTATGCTTGCAATTTTGTTTATTATAAGAAATGTACTTCAAGGTTTGGGGTACAGCGTGGTTACAATGCTTGCAGGTGTGAGTGAACTTATCGCAAGAGCAGTTGTGGCGATTGCGTTCGTTGGGCCGTTTGGATTTAATGCAGTTATTCTTGCAGGGCCTGTGGCATGGATATGTGCAGATATTATTCTTATTATAACATATTTTATTAAACAGAATGATTTAAAGCGAATGTGCATAGAGCCACCTAATACTAAGTTGAGTTATGCGAAACGTACGAATAATAAGACAAGCTATATTATAACGTATTTTATCAAGCAGAAGGGTTTAAGGCAGAAAGATTCAGAGCCTGTTGATGTGAATACGGTTGATGATGTAGAGGAATAATTTTTGAGGTCAAGTGGTGAGTGTTCGCCACTTGGCTTTTTTACTTCTTACTCAATTATATTTAGTGATATAATTATACCAGAACAACTCTAAATCACTTTTCGGTCGCACAAAGAAATGAACACCCCTCACTAAATTTAACCATACGGAAATTAGATTGGGAGAAAGTAAGTTAAATAAGAACTATAAACACAAAACTACATTTAACAAGTAAAAGTGTATTCAATGACAACAAAGAAAACAAGAACAACAATTCACTAAATTAAACAAGGAAACTTATATTGAGAGTAATCAAGGCAAATAAGAACAAAAGCGAAAGCAAAACAAAAGCCGAGCGGCGTATGAGCGAAAAGCATAATAAAAGTCTTTACACATATAATATAATGTAGTATAATATTGGGGTAGGTTTTTTCCTGCCCTAATATTAATTTCATAAAATTTGGACTTGCTATAAAATATAATTCGGAGGAATATATATGTTTTTTTTGCCTAAGGACATAATTAAATTCGTTGAAGAAAATGATGTTAAATTCATACGTTTAACATTTTCAGATATGCTGGGAAACCTTAAAAATGTGTCTATTATGCCAAATGGACTGACTAAAGCATTTGAAAATGGCGTTTCATTTGACGGCGTAGTCTTAAACGGAAAGCATGAGGATTTACTTTTATTCCCCGATGCGTCAACGCTTTCAGTGCTTCCTTGGCGACCAAAAACAGGACGTGTTGTAAGGTTTTTTTGCTACATTAAAAAACCCGATGGCTCTGACTATAACGGTGATGTAAGAGAAGAATTATATCTTGAACTGAAAAAGCGAAGAGAATTAGGGTATAATTGTAAGATAAGTACTGAATGTGAGTTTTATTTATTTGATACAGACGAAAACGGCGAGCCGACTAAAAAGCCACATGATTATGCGAGTTATCTTGACGTTGCACCACTTGATAAATGCGAGAATGTAAGGCGTGAGATTTGCCTTATGTTTGATGAGATGGGATTTAAGCCACAAAGCTCACGTCATAAATACGGTTGTGGGCAAAATGAAATTGACTTTACAAGTAGTGAGGTTTTAACTGCTGCTGATAATATGGTACACTTTAAATCAGTAGTGAAAACAATTGCTGCACAGAATGGACTTTATGCATCATTTATGCCTAAGCCATTAAACGATAAATATGGAAGTGGAATGCATATGAGCATATTTATTGAAAAAGATGGTAAAAGTATTTTTAGTGGGGATAATCATGTGATGAATGATGAGGGAAAGTGGTTTTTGGCTGGGATTTTGAATAGGCTTAAAGAAATTACCTGCTTCCTTAATTCGACAACAAACTCATATAAAAGATTTGGTATGGGACTTGCACCTAAATATATAAATTATTCGCTTGATGACCGTTCAAGCTGTGTTAGGATACCGTATGCTAGTGGTGAGAATTCTAAGATAGAAATTCGTTCAGCTGATTCGGCTAGCAATCCATATATTGTATTTAAGATGTTGATTAAGGCTGGGTTTGAGGGGATTGAGCAAAAAGTTAACTTAGATGAGAACTTCTTTGGGCAATCTTATGATAAGCTTGAGGAGTTGCCTAAGAGTCTTGAGGACGCATATAAGCTTGCAAAAGAGAGTGAATTTGTCAGAGGCTCTATGCATGAGGACTTGCTTAAAACTATGTTCTGCTATTATGAAGATGTTTTAGAAAAGTATGGCTTGGCTGAAGATAAAGATGCCTTTGAGGAGGAATTTTACTTTAAATATGTATAAGGTTTGTTTGGAAATTAGGATTATTTTATTGATTAACTGTGAAATGGTTGTGGTAGCAGATGGATAGCGTGCTTTTGGTTTCTGGTTCGGATAAGGAAAGCAAAATAGTGACTCAACTGCTTAAAGAAAGTGGTTATAAGACGGTGTACTGTACTGAAAGTGGGAGTAATGCAAGGCGACTTATAAAAGATAATAGCTATGATTTAATTGTAGTGAATACACCACTTATTGATGAATTCGGGCATGAATTGTCAATTATGGCGTCAGAAACAAGTAATGCAGGAATTGTTCTTATTTGTAAAACGGATATTGTAGAGGATATTTCCGAAAAGGTTGGATATTATGGCGTGTGTGTAGTGCTAAAGCCATTAAATAAATCTAATTTTCTTCAGTCGATAACGCTTGTTACTGCTACAAGACAACGAATGCTTGGACTTAGAAAAGAAAATGTCAAGATACAAACAAAATCAGAGGAGATAAGGCTTGTGAACAGGGCAAAGCGTGTTCTAATTCAGTATCTGAACATGACTGAGCCACAGGCACATAGATATATAGAAAAACAAGCGATGGACACTAGACAAACTAAAATGGAAGTAGCAAAGAGAATACTGACAACATATGAAACTTAAATTAAATAAAGGCTTATAAAGCATGAACGGAGAAGATTATGAAAAAAGCGTTACTATTAATAATGAGTTTGGTTATATTAACGGTGTTTGTTTCGTGTAATAAATTGAACGAAAGCTCTGTTACGGATGTTGCTCAAGAAACTGTTGTATCAGAAACAGGGGAAGCTGAAACAACCGTAGCTGAAACTGATTATGTTTCAAGCGAAAAGAACCCACTGACGGGGCTTAAAGGCTATAATGAACAGGCAGTTGGAAAAAGACCTGTTGCTGTTATGGTGAATAATATCAAGGATTCACTTCCACAGTATGGGATTGAACAGGCAGATGTTATTTATGAAATTCCTGTTGAGGGTGGAATTACACGCATGATGGCTGTTTATGCTGATTATACAAATGTTCCAGATATTTGTTCAGTGAGAAGTTGTAGATATTATTATCCTATATTAACTTACGGAATGGACGCAATTTATTGCCATTGGGGCAGGGATACCACTATCGCAGATGAAACGCTGAAAAGGCTGAACATAGATAACCTTGATGGTGCTGGTGGAGCGAATGGAACATTGTTTTTTAGAGATGAAGTTAGAGCAGAAACTTTCTCATCGGAGCATACGGGCTATTTAAAAGGTAGTGCGATGGCTGAAGTGATTGAAAGCTTTGAATATAGAACTGATTTGCTTGAGAAAAATTCAGCACCTATGTTCAAATTTAATTCAGAAGAAAATCTTATCGCACCTCAAGGAGTAGTATGTATGAGTGCAAACTTGCCTTTTTCCGACTCATATTATTCAACCTTTGAGTATGACAGTGCGACTAAGACTTATAAAAAGCATCATTCTGGAAATCCTCATATGGATTCAGTTACAGGAAATCAAATTGCTTTTACAAATGTTTTTGCGTTATATACCGATGTTTCATTAAGAGGTGTTGGAGCGTTGGTTGACGTTGAATTGAGTGGTGGAGATGGGTATTATATATCAAACGGCTCTGCACAGCAAATTAAATGGCATAAGGACAGCGAGGGTGAACCAATAAGAGTTACTGACTTAAATGGCATTGAAATAAATGTAAATGCTGGTAAAAGCTTTATAGGTATATTAGATGATGATTCTTATGTTGAAATAAGCTAATTAGCGTTGAATATGGTTGCTGATACTCTAATAAATAAAAACTTTCTCTTGTTTTAATATAGGTGAATAAAGATTGAAAATCAGTCAATATTTACTTATGAGGTGAATAAAATGAGAAAGATTGACTTAGCATTACTTATAGGATTGATTATTGCAGTTGCAGTTTCTAACTTTACAAGCTTTGAACAAAGCTATGAAAGTTTGCAGAACGGTGTACTTAGACTTCATGTGCTTGCAAATTCTGATAGCGATGAGGATCAGGAGCTAAAGCTAAAAGTCAGGGATAGGATTTTGGAGTATTCGACAGAAATTTTTGGTGAAGATTTGAGCATTGATGAGGTTGAGGACAGAGTAAAGCAAAAGCTTGACAGGATTAAGGAAATCGCTGATGAAGTGATAAAGGAAAACGGCTTTTCTTATAGTGTCGAGTGTGAGTTTGTGAATATGAATTTTACTGCTCGTGAATATGAGGAACTTACAATGCCTGCTGGG
>CAZSZG010000014.1:25043-31826 GCA_964610805.1 uncultured Oscillospiraceae bacterium | reverse complement strand
GTATTTATCTTCAAATACACCTACTTTTCCATTGAATTAAACAAAGAAATATTGTTTGATGACGGAAAACAAAAGCTGACCAGATTTCATTTTTATTTTTATAAAAAAGATATTAAAAAATTTGAAGAAATAATGAATAATTTAACAAGATAAGATTTCAATTTTCACCTTAGCCAAGAATTAACCTGCACCTGAGAAGTTTGTTAATCTTAAAATTCATCTTTGTTATTCACGCTGATACCTAACAGTATTCTCAAAGTTAATTACACCATTAATTCTTTTAACCTCGTCAGTACACATAATTCTAAGCTTTTTCATGGTTTCGTCATCACTTTCATTTATCGCCACAACCATATGAGTCAATGCACCGATTTCAACTGCAAGCTTAAATAACGCTCGTGGCAGCCTTTGTTCACTGCCTTTGACAATTCCATCTGTAATTGATGCAAGCTGAGGTGCAATAAATTCCGTTGCACTGCTTTCATTATTAAATAAATATCCGCAGTAAAACCATACAGCCTTTTCAATGAATTCGGAACGTGAACTGCAGTTGTCGTACTCATAAAGTGTATTTACTATTTCCATTGTATCGGGAAAAATCTTTAACCCGAAGGTCTGCTTTTTTACAGAGCCGACCTATTGTACTATATCAAGGGTAGCTGTCTTGATAATTCGGTTATGGAAAATTTCTTTGGAATTTTAAAGCAAGAAATATATTATGGACGAACTTATTTTAGTTTTGATGAACTTAAATCAGCAATAGAAAGCTATATAAAATATTATAATTACAAACGCACAAAGCAAAAACTTGGCTATTTATGCCCTGTGGAGTACAGGCTTAAATACCAAGCTACATAAAAATATCGTAGCAGCCAAAGCTACTACGATATTAAGTCTAAATTTGTGGGGTCACTACACTTTAGCATCCTATTTTTCTATTCTATAATATATGAATTATATCCAGCATCTGATAATTCTGATAATAATTTATTAAATTCCTCTTCTGTAAATTCATCTGCAATTATTGAAGGGACAACTTTTTTATCCCCAAAAACTATCTTCAACTCACCTAGAATTATTTTAACTTTATCTACATTACTAGCATCTGCTAACGAAATATCTCCATCAGCTTTAGTTATAGTATTCCCTGCTTCATTAAGGCTTATTTTTGCAATAAAAACTGCATTTTCTATTTCATCTGGCTTATAGATTTCACTTGTTCCATTTATAATTTTAACTGCTGATTCTTCAATCATAATGTTCGAGTTATTTTGTTGTGCTGTGCTAATAATCTGATTTGTTACATCGACTAATGCGAGGTATCTTGTTTCACTTTTAACTATACTTCCTACATAGCCTAAGTCAGAGCTTCTGAATAATGGGAACGATATATCTTTGCATATAATTTCATCAAAACCTGCAAGAGAAATTTCAGCAGTGATTCTGGATAAATATGACTTTGCCCCTGCACTAAATGCTGACATCCATGGTTTTCCACCGTTGCTTGGACTATTATCTAGCCACAAAGTCTCTTGATTTTCAAACCTGTATGCTGTATCACCATACATTCTTGGGTAAATATTATCTGCTAAAGCACTTATTTCTGCGATAGGTTTCAAACCCTGTGTCTTTATTTCAGCAATAATTTCGTCAAGTGAGAGTGTGGAATTAACTGCTCCTGCTGTCATAGCATCCTCAATAGTTGAGGCATAATTCAAATATCCACCTCTGGACCTCAATGGAACAACCACTGATGTAGCAGTAGTATTAGTTTTAATATTCGATAAACTATTACTAAGTTTAGTTTTACTACTTAAATCATCTACGGTAAGTGTATATGCAAAAAAGTTGTTTTTTGTGTTAACAATAGGCTGATTACTTTCCACTGTTGACTCATCAGATATATCTGAATTATTGCTATTATTTGTTTCTGAGGTTTCAGTACCCGATGGAATAAACTCACTTGAACCTGATGAATTATTATCTCTATTTTTAAAATAATCAAGAATTGGTGCTCCCGCACTATATCCTAAGAAAGCTAATCCTAATGCTATAACTATCGTAAGCCCAATAGACATAACACTTTTGAACTTACTATGACGCTTCCCTCTTCTTTTCACTTTTGATTTATATATCTTTATCCCTTTGTTCCTTTTCATTTTATTATTGCTCCCTTATGCACATATTCTTTCATCTAAGATGTTTCATTGATGTTTCTGTCTATTAAATCATATAACGCTAATCCCATACAATGCCATTGAAATTATCCCTATATATATCATAAGTATCGGGTATCCCCTAAAGCTTTTCGGGACTTCTTCGGAATTAAGCTTTACATGAGCTATTTTTAAAATATATGCTGCAACCAAAAATCCCATTCCCGATTTAAATCCCATCATAACATAGTCTATAAATAATACTCCAAAGCTTAAATTAGGCTGATTTAAACTTGAACTTATCATTAATGCACCAAGTACAACGCAATTGAAAGCTGAAATATGAATATATTTTTTTAGTTTATTAAAAAAGTTTTCGCTTACCACTCTTAATAATAATAGGCTTAAAATATAAATTGTTGATATAATAATTATGTAAACTAGGGGTCTAAGCATTGACTCATAATTATTTTTGAAGATAACTTTGTCTGTAAAATAAGTTAACATTGAGCCAACTGTTGTAAAAAAGGTTATAACAAAGCTTAATCTTATTAAATTTGTTTTATTTTTTGATGCGATTAATATTGTGCTAATTCCCAATGCTTTTGAGAAAATAATATTTGAAATCAGTGACGCAAACAATATATTTATTATACCCATTTCAACCCCCCTTTAATTATTCAGTTTTTGCTTTCCAACTTTTAATTATATTCAAAATAAATCTAAACATAGCCATAAATAATCCTAAAAGTATAAAACCACCAAATGGTTTAGATAAACTCTCTGTCGATAAGGATACTCCAACAATATTTCCATTTACCGTTCCAAATGAAATCATTTCTCTAATAAATGAAAAAATTAGCACTACAATGTCAAACCCAAGTATGTAAAATATAACTGATAAGAGCATTTTCCCTTTTGTCATCTTAAAATAATCAACCTCTGTTTGTGAAACCAACATTGCATTCACTAATAAAAGTGGAAAATACATTCCAAATTGAGCAACCTCTGCCCTGAAAATATGCTGTGCAAGCATTGAAACTGGTACATACACTAACGACGCAATTAAAGTATATAATATAATACGCAAGGTAAACACGATTTTTCGTGGTAAAAACGATGCTATCATTATTGACAAAAATGTAATCGTTGAGAAAGCATATATTAGAAAAAGTCCTGCTTTAATTGACGTTGCACATACAATAATTGGTGTAACAATCATTCCACTAACTAGGACTATATTCTTTTCATTTAGCCCCTGTAAAACACTTTTATCAGTTAATTTCATCAGTTTCACCCCTGTTTCTTAGCCATTCTGATGGTTTTTTCTTGAGTTTTCTTATTTCTGGTTGAATTTTGTCTATATAAAACTTATTTATCCTTGCCTTAACCCTTTTAGTATAGTCGTCCATTGCCATAGCTAATGGGCAAGCTATTAATGTGGCATAGATTATTGCATTTTCCACCTTTAATTCTCTCGTTAAATAGCAAGTGAATAAACCAATAATTATTCCATAAATAAGTCTTGGAAGTTTCGATTTAGGTGTTATTCTTAAATCAGATGCAATAAAAATCGCACCAAATACAACCATATTGCTTATCAGCTGATATACAGTAAACTTCATTGGTGAATTCCCCATTGGAAATAAAAAGGAGTAAACTCCAACTGTTCCAATTACCCCTAATACAGTCATAGTTGCTATGCTTTTTCTAAACATAAGCACAACTGCACAAACAACCAACACTATAATGCAAGTTGCACCCATTGGTCCTGTGAAGTTTCCCAACATTAAATCGGTATCCAATACATTTACCGTTTCTGTTGAATTCATTATACTCGATAATGATGGAAATAATGTATTTGACACAGAAGATGTAATATCTAAATCTTCATATGGCTTGGGATATAACATAACTTGATTTTTCCATGAAATAGCTGAAAATATAAATCCTACCGCAGCAGGTGGAAAAACCAAATTTCTCCTGCCCCCAAAAACCTGTTTTCCAATAATAATTGAAACAATGCAGGTTAATATAATTATATTGTAAGGTACCGACGCAGGCATCATCAACGCAATTATCATTCCCGTAACTATAGAACTTGTATCTTCGGTTGAAAACTTTTTTCCTCTTAATAATATGCATATATAGTCTGTAATAAGACAAGTAAGCATTGATATAACACACAGTACAAGGGTTCTTGCTCCATAATATGAATACGCCATAAAAGCTACTGGCACTAAAGTCAGCATTAAGTCAAAGTATATATTTTTTTCAGCTTTCATTTTTGTACTCAAAGTTGTTCCTCCGTTTTCTATGATAAATAATCTTTACTATAATATTTTTAGGTAATTGAATATTAATTACTTTATATAAATCGAGGTGAAATAATGGTCATTGAACAAATCAGCAAATCAACTGTTAAGGTAATATTATCAAGCAATGATATGTACGATTATCAAATGGATTTTGATATGCTTGAAAGTAATAACCTTGAAACTAGAAACTTAATTGTATCCTTGCTAACCAAAATTCAGAAAAATGTTGATATTGATTTTAGTTCTGATAATCTTTTTATCGAGGCATTCTCATCAAAAGATGGTGGTTGCCTAATGTATATTTCTGTTATTGAAAATACTGATAATGCGTATCGCAAAGCCATCAAATCTGATTTTATTACTATTACAACAGAATTTGATGACTTCAACACTATGATTACCCTCTGTCGTCAGCTAACCAATAATGATAATAAAATTGTTCGCAGTCAATTATATTTCAAAGAAGATTTATTCCGTTTAGTAATCGAAATTGGCTCTAAATCAGAGAAAAAAATTTATAACTTCCTTTTAGAATATGGCAAAATTATCGGTAAAGGTGATTTGCCACACTCTGTAACAAAGGAATATTATCAATGTATAGAAAGCGATAAAGCAATAGAAAAGCTAGCTGTGTTGCAAACTATTTAATATTTTTCAACCCAGAAATTGCGTCTTTCATGCTGTCACTATTAAATAGATAGCTTCCCGAAACAAGCACATTTGCTCCAGATTCTACTGCAAGCTTTGCTGTGTCAGCATTAATCCCTCCATCAATCTGTATGTCAACTTCCCTTCCACTCTCATCAATCTGCCTTTTTAAATCTCTTACCTTTTGTAATGAGTCAACCATAAACCCTTGTCCACCAAAGCCAGGCTCTACTGACATAATAAGCACCATATCCAAAGCACCTAGATATGGAATAAGCGTATCAACAGGGGTTTTAGGTCTGATAGATAACCCAGCCTTTATACCCATACTGTGAATTTTATCAATCGTTTCACTAACATCAGAATCACTTTCAATGTGAAAAGTTATCATATCTGCTCCAGCATTAACAAACTGTTCTATATATTTATAAGGATTAACTATCATCAAATGCACATCCATAAACATATCCGTGCATTTATTGGCTGAGTCCAAAAGTGGTGCTCCGAAAGATATATTATCAACAAAAACACCATCCATTACATCAAAATGTAACATATCTGCCTTTGCATTTTCAATTTCCTTGATAACCTCTGCAAGCCTTGTCATATCTGCACTTAAAATTGATACTGATACTTTATTTTCCAATAAAACTTCCTCCTGAGTTAATATAATTTGAAACATATTTATACAATTAATTATATAATATTTATAGGCAATCGTCAATACAAATATGAAAATTCCTTAGTATTATTGTATTCTTTGCTTTAAAAAGACTACAATCCTCCATATTTTATTTTTTAATGTATTATTTCAAATATATTATAATAAAATATATAATGATGGCAAAAAGCAAACTACAAATATTTTGGAGGAATAAAATGAACAAAAACAGCATTGCAAAAGACACAATCACTTTAACTGCTATCCAAATCTTTTTACAGGTTTTATCACTTCTTCTAAACATTTTTATAACCCGTAATTTAGGCACATCTACCGTTGGAATAGCATCGCTTATATATACTTTTTATGGTTTTGCTACTGTGATTTCTACTGGTAACATTTTCGTTTCAACAAGTCGCTTTGTATCCGAAGAAATTAGCAAGCCAAAAGGTTCTCCAAATAAAATATTTTTATATGCAATCTTTTTCTGCATTACCCTTAGTGTTTCCGTTGGCTCTATCATATTCATATTTTCTGACTTTCTCGGTTCACAAATACTGAAAAATCCTGACACCGTTAAAGCAATAAGAATAATTTCCTTTTGTCTTCCTTTATCAGCTCTATGTGCCTGTATAAAGGGGTATTTTCATGCTTATAGAAAAATTCTCATCCCCTCTGCGTCAGAAGCATTGGAGTTCTTTATTCGCTCAGGCATAATCGCTTTTCTTGTTGTTTTTATGGTTAAATCTAATAAAATGTCTATCTTCTCTGCCATCGCTATTAGTCTTTTTGTTGCTGAAATTTTCGGTTGCTTATTTCTTATCATTGCATTTTTTCGTTCAAAGGATAAAGACAATAAATCAAAATCGGCAAGTATGGGTTTCCTAAAATTTATTAGGCTTACAATACCAATAATTCTTAACAGTTACATAATATCTATTTTAAGTAGTACAAATGAGGCGTTACTCCCACTTACCCTAAAGCAGTTTGGAAGCTCAAC
>CAZSZG010000014.1:11971-24943 GCA_964610805.1 uncultured Oscillospiraceae bacterium | reverse complement strand
GGAAAACATAGCTTTTCAACCCTTAACTACCTTGTTGAATACATAATTCGCATATCTGTATTATTAATTTGTGTTCCTTTAATAGGGTTTTATGGAATAATTATTTCATACTTTGCAAGTAATATTGTCTGTAATATAAGCCGTATCATAATAATCACCAAAACTACTAACTTTATATTTAATGCTGTTGATCTTGTGCTAGTCCCTACTTTTTCTGCTGTTTTATCATGGCAATTGGGAACCATTATCAAAAAATTAATACCAATACATAACCTTCCCATTATCTTAGAAATTGCTGTGTACTCAATTTTTACTGGAATTATCTATCTCTTTATAAACAAAGTGATAACCTCCATGAGTCAAAACCAACCATCCGTTAAGGATAAAAATCTTCAGATTTCTAAATAATTATATTAAATAAAGAATGGAAAAGATCTAATGTTCATTACACAGATCTTTTCCATTCTCTTTTTTTGTTTATCTTTATAATATAAATTTTATCAGAACTTGTATAAAAATAGTGGCACTGTTTTGACAATCTGTTATTTTTATTATCATAATTACTTAACAATCAAAAATAAAATAGAAATCTTCTGTTACACTTCAAGCAAAAGTAATATTTCTAATCAATAACAATAACTGAATTAACTTGTGAAGATTCCTCCTGAGAATTATTATTGACACCCGAATCATCTGCTCCAATAGTAGTGATATCTGGATTTTCCGCATAAGTTACAGTTAATATCTCGCCGTTCTTTACATTAATTGTGCTACCTGGCTCCTTACTTGTTCCTGTGACATATCCATTTGTATAATCATAATTTTCTTCTACTTTTTGCTCATATCTAATACCTGATGCGTCAAGCTTTTGTAGATATTCATCAAGTTTTAAGCCCGCAAAGCTAGGTATCACAACATTTTCAGAACCCTTACTCACCCATACCTTTACTGTGCTACCACTTGCAAACTTTTCGCCTTCCTTTATCTCCTGTTCATAAATCAGACCATTTCCATAGTCATTATTATACTCATAAACTGGCTCTAGTGTTATCCAACCAGCATGAGCTGTTTTCTGAATTTCAAACGACTTACCAATTAAACTAGGCATCAAGCTGTCATTTTCAATAGTAGTTGTATCTTCTGTACTTTCAGTGGTGATTTCCGTTGACTCTTCTGTATTAACTGTGACCGTCACAACATTGTTAAGTGAAGAAAGGCTGTCAACACCTGATTTAATCTTTTCTGTATCATCACCATTAAGAACATTTAAAAATACAGTAACAAGAACCATAAGAATTGCCAAAAGTAGCACGCCTATAATAACAGCAACCTTTATTCTTTCCAAAGAGCTTTGCGGTGAAACATCTGTTCCATCTATCTCATCTTCATATTCATCATCTATTACTGGTGTTACCTGCTTATTATTCTGATTTTTATCCCTAATTACAGCATCAAGCTTGCTCTTAGGTATTGTTATTGTTGCAGTGAAACTTTTAGCACTATTATCAAGCTGTTCAAACAGTCTTGTAACAAGTTCTGTTATCGTCTGTATTCTTTCTCTGCCTACAAGCTTTAACCCATCCATTATTACCAATGATATATTCTTTGGCACATTCGTATTAATCTCATGAGGTGGACATAAATTATCGTTATCCATTCTACTAAGTGCATCCGTTGGCATACATCCAGTCAAAATCCTGTACAGCACTGCACATATCCCATACACATCTGTCCATGTTCCCTGTCTACTACTAAGTGAATACTGTTCAGGTGCAGCATATCCTTGAAATATTTCAGAAACTAACTCTGTATTAGCAGTTCTAACCCCTGAAACGCAAAACTCCATAAGCTTCAGCTCACCCTTAGGAGTGTAATAAATCGTATTAGGGCTAATTCCCCTGTGTATTATTCCAGTATTATGAATAATACTCAATGTTGTAAACAGTGGAGGAAACAGCTTTGAAACCTGCTCCCAACTTAATTCCCCAGCATTTTCTTTTAAATAATCAATCAAACTAATACATTCTACAAACTCATAAATTGCATAGGTTGTGTTATTTTCAGAAAAAAGGTCCAACGCTGGCACAATATGACTTAATGTTCTCATCTTTGCAAGCGACTTATTAAGCTCCGTAAACTCAGCCATCAAAGCCTTATATTGTGCTAAATGATTGTAATTAACGCTTATTATAGGTTTATCCTTTACCCTTGAGCAAAGGTTTTCGGGCATATATTCTCTTATGACTATTTTACAAGTAATAACAGTATCATAACCAATATATGTAGCACCCTCTCCATTGCTACTCAGTAATTTACCTACCGTATATCTATTATGAAGTAATGTTCCCGGTTCTATATAAGACGGTAAATAGGGAGTCCCCTCAACATATCCACAATGAGGGCAAACCGAAACTGTACCTTTTTTCTCCATACAGCCTAAGCATAGCTTATTTTCTCCCATTAAAAACCCTCCTATCCATTGATTTATATTATACATTCTATTCGTGCTTTTTCCAACTCAAACTATTTTATCAGTATTAGCCCAACTTGTCAACCTTTTAGGCTCTCAACAAGCCCTAACTCGAACAATTGTATTAATGTTGTAATATTTTTTAACGTTTTTAAACAAAAATTTGACGATAAATAGTTTTTTTGTTTTATTCGTGTAACTTGTAGCAAAATCTTAGCATAATATTAATTTGATATATTATTCCATAAAACTTTTCAATTATTCCAAAGAAAGTACTTCTGTTATATAATTATCCTGTTTTTCCTTCACTGCCATTACCTTATCATCAAAATTCAGCATAATTGTGATGTAATATGGCTTTTCATCTTTGGTTTTACTATCCTCATAATAATACTTATACTTATATATCTTTTTATCATCATTACTTCTTATAACATGTATAGGTTCTAAATCAAGGATTTCCTCT
Source organism: uncultured Oscillospiraceae bacterium (assembly GCA_964610805.1). Taxonomy (GTDB): domain Bacteria; phylum Bacillota; class Clostridia; order Oscillospirales; family Ruminococcaceae; genus JAAYPV01. Next base: position 22,007 of record CAZSZG010000014.1, on the reverse strand, counting down.
ACTTCCTCAATTGTCGCACCATCTTTAATTTTGCTTACATCAATTTTTTTAGGTGCCTTTATACCATTAACATTCTTTTTCAAAATATTATAATCAAAATAAGCCACCTCTTCAAGCTTTCCACTTTTATCTGAATAGCAAAGTATTACCCACTTTGGAACATTAACTCCATTAATTTTAACAGTATCTTCGCTCTCATAAACATCACTAAACTCACCAATGTTGTTAATAAAGTCATACTCTGAGGTTTTCTTCAGCTTTATATCTGCATTTTTTGCTGCTTTTTCAGCAGTTGAGCCAAGCTTTTCAGATAAGCTTATCGCTATTCTTTCACCGTCATTCCTATTAACCCTTATCATGATTAACACTACTGCTATTACTATAAGTATTACTATTGCAACTGGAATTATGACTTTTAGCTTTTTATTTATTGCAACTTTTGCTACAACTCTATCAGTATTTTCTACTTCTATCGGTTCACACGGTGGATTTGACTTTTTGAACAAACTAAATATTGACTTATTCTTTTTTTCCTTTGCTTCTTTATCTTTCCTTCCCATTTCCGTCACATCCTTATAATTTTATTAATCCCCTATCTAACATTTCCTGTACTGCAAGCATAACCCCTATCTTGCCACTTGTATATGTAATTCCACCTTGTAACCAAGCTGCAAATGGCTCTCTAATCGGTGCGTCAGCTGATAATTCTATTGATGCTCCCATATTAAATGCACCAGCAGCCATAATTACCTTGCTCTCATATCCTGGCATCTCCCAAGCTTCTGGAGAAACGAATGAATCTATTGGTGCACCTTTTTGTATCCCTTGACAAAATGCTGTGAGCAGTTCCTCATTGCCAAGCTTTATTGCCGTAATTATATCTCCCCTTTTTTCATTCTGTTTAGGAAAACATTCAAAGCCTAGCATTGTGAAAAGCTCCATAGCAAATGTTGCTGTTTTAATTGCATTTGCAACAACGTCTGGTGCAAAAAATAAGCCCATAAACATTTCTTTATTCTGGCTAAGTGTGCAACCAACCTCCTTACCCATTCCAACACAAGTCAAGCGATATGCACAGAGTTTAACTAAATCCTTTCGACCAGCTATATATCCACCCGTTTGAGCAATTCCACCACCAGCATTTTTTATAAGTGAACCTATAATCAAATCTGCACCGACATTTGTTGGCTCTTGCTTTTCCACAAATTCACCATAACAATTATCCACCATTATTATAGTATCAGGGCTAACTTCCTTTACTGCTTTTACCATCTCGGAAATATTGTCCGTTGTAAATGAAGGACGCAAGGAATACCCTCTAGATTTTTGTATATAAGCAACCTTTACACCCTTAACTGCGTTCTTTATGCCCTCTATATCAGCTTGTCCATCTTCAAGTAAATCAACCTGACTATAGAGAACACCAAAATCCCTTAGTGAGCCATTACCCTCATCACCACTTATTCCAATAACCTCTTCAAGTGTGTCATATGGCTTTCCTGTTATTGATACAAGCTTATCGCCCATTCTAAGCACACCGAATAATGCCACAGATAACGCATGAGTTCCCGACACAAAGTTGTGCCTAACAAGAGCGTCCTCAGTTCCCATAACTTCAGAGTAAACCTTATCAAGCGTATCTCTGCCTATATCGCCATAACCATAGCCACTACTTCCATAGAAACAGGATTCACTTACCCTATTATTAATAAAAGCTGAAAGCACTTTTGCACCATTATATTCAGCAATTTCTTCAATATTAGCAAACTCCTCCTTGCATTCCTGTTCTGCTTTTACAGCCAAATCCAACAATTTAGAATTAAAATTAAAAAAATTATTACTTACCATTTTATTTATCTTAACGCACCTTTCTGCTGACTTTCTTTTTCAATATCCTGTCTTTCAAGAACATATTCAGTCATAATATCCTTAAACCCTATCTCCTCATAAAAGCTTTTGCGTACATCCAAAGCGAAAAGTATTGCAGTTTTCCCCTGCTTTTTCATCTCACTTCCAAGCCAATGCAAAAACTCTCTAGCGTGTCCACTTCCCCTTGCTATAACCCTTGTTGCAACCTGTCCAACAAGAACAGTATCTTTAACATCATATATCAGGGTAGCTGTTGTAAGATTTTTATAGATGTAGACCTTACTTATCCCCCTACGCACCCTATGTGAAGTATCCGTCAACCAAAGCCCATAATCAAGTAGATTAGGGAAACCCTCTTTTAAAATTGAATACACATCATCAAGCTTAGGTGTGTCATCTATATCTTCTTCATTAATATTGCTCTGTCTTTCCTGTGAAAACTCAAACAAAGTTCGCCTTAACCGTTGATACTTATTCAAACTATTAAGCTTTGGTAAAAGGCTTTGTGAAACTTCAACCCTAAACGGCATATTCATTTCAATAAAATCGCAAAGCTCCTCAGTGGGAATATCATCCTCAGTACATACAACCATACTTGAATTCATATGAAATATATAGCCATACATACCCTCATATTCAAGCGAATAGAATTTGCAAAAGTCATATTTAACTCCGTATGCCATTAGATATGAGAGTGTTTTTCTGCCATAATAGCTTTTTTCAAGCATTTTTTTATCAATTGTATTTTTATCTGTAATTCGTTTTATCATAAATTATAAATCCTTGTTATTAGTTTCTCGGCAAGTAGTTCACAAGCCTCTAAATCAGAATATTGCACGACGCATGATGGCGAATGTAAATATCTGCATGGTGCTGATATAGCAAGAGTTCTTACTCCTTTTCCACTTACATGAATCGCACCACTGTCATTTCCACCAGCAATCATCGTTTTGGTTTGGCATGGTATATCGTTTTCCTTTGCAACTTCAAAAGCAATTTTATACAACTCTTTGTCATATATGGTACTTCTATCCATAAATGAAACAACTGCACCTTTGCCCAACTCGCATACCCTTTTTTCATCGCTTACATCAGGTATATCTGACGCTGTCGTTGTTTCAAGAACTATTGCAAAATCAGGTTCAATTGCAAATGTTGCAGTTTTTGCTCCTCTTAAACCTAACTCCTCTTGCACTGTGAATGCAAAATATATATCATACTCTAAATCCTTGCTGATTAAATCAAGCATTATCGCACAGCCAACCCTATCATCTAATGCCTTGCTGACAATCTTTCCGTTGCCAAATTTCTCATAATTAGGGCAGAAATGCACATAATCGCCCAATGAAACATATTTTTCAGCCTCTAATTTATCCTTAGCACCAATGTCAATATAAAGTTTATCAATGCTTGTAGCCTTTTCCTTTTCATCTGCTGTCAAATTATGAACAGCTTTTGCACCGATAACACCATTTATATTATCTGTACCAACAGACACTTGCCTGCCTATTAAAACGCTTGGATTAACGCCCCCAACAGCTGATACTGTTAACGCTCCGTCGGATTTTATAGAGGTAATTATCAAGCCTACTTCGTCCATATGTGCTGCAATCATAAGCTTTTTGTCAGTTGCCTTGTCGCCTTTTTTAAACGCAATAATATTTCCCAAATTATCCACATGATAGTCGCATTTATTCTCTATCACATCAAGAATATAATCTCTTACCGTTTGTTCATTACCAGATGCACCATTCAGCTCGCATAGTTTCTTCAAATGCTTTAGCATATTAATTGCACCTCCTAATAAATTCTGTAATAAGCCTTGCTGTATCCTCAACGTCGGAAATTTGTATTACCTCAACAGGTGTATGCATATATTTCAACGGAATTGATACCGTACAAACCTTTGCTCCACAACGATTTACACTGAATTGGTCTGCGTTTGTCGATGTCAATCCACTCATAACCTCAACCTGATATGGAATATCGCATGACTTAGCAGTTTCAATTAACTTTTCGGAAATAATTTTACTAAGCGACGGTGAAATTCCAATCATTGCACCCTCACCCATTTTACCACATTTATACTCAACATCATCTGCTGTATAAGCAAAACTAACATCAACAGCAATGGCAATATCAGGGTTAATATCATATGCAGCAATTTTTGCTCCACGCTCACCAATTTCCTCCTGTGCAGAAAAAACAACCGATACGCTACATGGCAAGACTTCACCTTTAAGTTGCTCTAATGCACATAAAATAGCAACAACTCCACATCTATCATCAAGGGATTTGCCTGTAATTCTGCCACCAAGCAATTCCTTGCACTCTGTTGCAAATGTAATACTATCACCCAAGCTTACTATTTCCTCCAGTTCAGCCTTTGTATAGCCTGTGTCAATGCAAATATTCTCTATCTTAGGAACTTTCTTCTCATCACCACTCGCAAGATGTGGAGGAATTGACGCAATAACGCCAGTAATGTCCCTTTTGCCATGAATAGTTACACGCTGTGCCATCAACAAACGCCTATCAAGTCCACCTATATTCCCGACCTTGATAAACCCATCATCTGTAATATATGTGCATATCATTCCAATTTGGTCAATATGTGCGTCAAGCATAACATGAGGCTTATCCTCACTACGCTTACCTAAATTTGCGATTACATTTCCGTTCTTTATCTGAACATCATTACTATACTTTTGCAAATATTCCATAGCTAATTCAGACGCTTTATCTTCATCACCAGAAACACCCGAAATATTCGATAGCTTAAACAACAATTCCTTTGTATCCATTCTTAATACAAGACCTCTTTCCTATTTAAATTAATCTTCCAAACTCTTTACTAAATCTTTGAAATGAAATCCCCTTGCCTCAAAATTAGGATACATATCAAAGCTTGCACAAGCAGGTGATAAGCTCACAATATCTCCACTCTTAGCTATTTCCTCAGCCTTTTGTACAGCTTCCTCCATAGAATTCACCCTGTATATTTTTATATTCTCACTGTCATAATTATCACTCTCAGTAACAGTTTTCTCAATTATATCAGCTGTAACTCCCATCAAAATCAAAGCCTTTACTTTTTCATTCACCATTCTTGCCATCGGCTCAAATGAAATCTTTTTATCATAGCCACCAGCAATAACTATTAACCTTTGCTCAAATGAATTGAGTCCTGCTAAAACCCTTGTTGGACTTGTTGCTATGCTGTCGTTATACCACTTAATACCGTTAATCTCTCTTATAAACTCTATTCTATGCTCAACCCCACCGAACTCCTTTGCAACCTTGACTATCACTTCATTGGAAACCTCGCCCCAAACTGCACTTATTGCTGCAAGGTAATTTTCAACGTTATGTACTCCTGGAAGTCTTATATCATCTGCTGACATTATTTGTGTAGTAAAGCCATATTCATTGTAGCAAATAAAGCCGTTCACATCCAAGAATGCACCTATTTCTGGCATGGTTCTTCGTGAAAACTTAACAAGTCTACCTCTAACCAAATCTGAAAAATCATTTGTTGGCTCATTATCAAGATTTAAAATCGTTTTTGAAAACGCATCTTGGTGCAGTATAAGATTCTTCTTAGAGTCGATATATTCCTCCATCGTGCCATGTACATCAAGATGATTAGGAGCAATATTAGTTATAATCGCAGTATGTGGCGACTGTCTCATTGAGATTAGCTGAAAACTCGAAAGTTCAACCACCGCTACATCATCTTCATTGATAGTTTCAATAATCGGCAACAATGCACGACCAATATTTCCACCCTTATGAACAACCTTACCCGACCTTTCTAGCAATTCTGATATTAACGTAGTAGTTGTAGTTTTTCCATCAGAACCAGTTACTGCATAGATTTTACATGGACATAGCTCGAAAAACACCTCCATTTCCGATGTAACAACTATTCCTAATGCCCTTGCTTTCACAAGCTCTGAATGGTTATAATACATTCCAGGAGTTCTAAAAACTATATCACATTTGAATATTTCATCAAGATAATTTTCACCTAGTGAAAAGCAAGCACCTTTTTCCTTTAGTGTATCATATACTCCCCCCATCTGCTCAGGAGTTTTTTTATCGCATATTACCACCTGTAAGCCCTTATCAAGAAACATATTTACTAAATCATAATGGCTTACGCCAATTCCAATAAATGCAATCCTCTTTAATTTTAACCCATCAAAAAACCTATTAGCTCTATTCATACAACTATATCCTCCGAATTTTTATTCATACCTTATTATTATATACATTTTTTGCACAAATAGCAACCAATATTGCATACATTTTTTAAGTTTTTATACTGTTACCGTAAATAATTTTGCATTGACAAAAGCTACAAAGTATGTTAACTTTATAGTAAAATCTAAATAGATTAAAATGAAAGTGCAGTGATGATAAATAATGAAAAAAAGTATAAGATTGCCTATAATCTGGATAATTATTTTTATCCTAATTGGTGCTAGTGCAAGTTTTACATTGGGGGCATCAAGCATGACCGCTGAACAATACTATAAAAACTCAACGCCTATTCCAGAAATTTTAGAAAATAATATAAAGAAAATGAAGAAGGCAAATTCATATGGTCCTGACTTCGTTGTTGAGTACATAACTACCACTGGAAAAGAGGCTGATGTTGTTAGCACTCTTGCAGAAATTCAAACGCTGTCCGATACGCTAAGTCAAGGCTTGACCGATGACTACGATAAAATTAATGCCTTTGCTGATTATGTCAGTGAAAATATTTATTATGATTTTGATGCAGCACATAATTCGGTTACTTTTGATGTAATCTGCCTACAAAATGTTTTGGAGCGAAAACGTACAACTTGTGCTGGATACTCAAATCTTTTTTCTGCATTATGCAATGCTCAAGGCATTTATTGCGTAAACATCAGAGGTGCTTCTCCTGGTGATGGCATAACTCGTAAGACGCTTGACAGCGAGTCTGCTGCTACAAATCATGAATGGACTGCTGCTTATTATGAAAAAGAAAGCAGATGGGTTTATGTGGATAATACTTGGAATTCAAATAATTCTTATAAAAATGGTAAATTTAATTATTATGCAGGTACAAAGAGATTTTTTGATATTTCATTGGAGCTACTCTCGATTGAGCATAAGGCTAGGATTGTAGATTACAGAAACTTTTTTGAGGCTTTAACGCTTTATGAGGTGGAAACAAAACCTAATACTCAAACAAAAGTGCCCAACACAACAAGTACCGATAAACCTTTTGAATCAACAAATAAGCCTGATAATTCCTCTAGTCAAAATCAATCTCCAACAAATGAATCTAAAACAGACGAAACTAGTGAAAAATCTGATACTGAAACAATCGAATCGGATTCCACCGAAACAAATGAAAGTGATACTGATACAAGCAAAGCTACTAAAAAAACAACTAAAAAGGTTGATGATAGCTCATCAAAGCTTGATAATGTTGAAAGTATTACAACTGAAGTCGATAGCGAAGATGATACTTCCGATGAAACAAAATCAAATGGACTAATTGTTGTTCTAGTAGTTGTCGGAGCTTTGGGTGCATCCGTTGGTGGATATTTTATATTCAGAAAATTTAAAAAATAAATATTAACATAGCGAAAACCATCATTAACAAGTGATTGCAAATTTATGCAATTCATATTTGTTATGATGGTTTTATTTTATGAAATGGTTTTGCCTTTGGATTTAACCTTTTTTGCTCTCTCAACTTTGGCTTCCTTACCACCCATATCCTTGAATAATACGTCTTTATCATCACTTTGGTCTAATAATTTATCCTCAGGGTTTTCCTCTCCAATTTGCTCGTAATATGGGTCAATAACATACTTTTTAATTACTGGATGGCAGTTATAACACACTAAAAGCCCTAGAGTTGTTAATGGACCAAACAGCATAAATATAAGAAAATTGCTGTAAAAAATTACTAATACAGTGCTGATTGCTAAGGTTATCACTATTATAAACACCGTTAGTAAATTCTTTTTGAACTCCACAAACGCAAGTACAAATGAATTTTTTATTATATCTTTCAACTTGATATTTGTCGTTACTATCATTAGAAAAATATAAAAGTTCATCATCATAAGCACTAACGAAACACTTGCCACCGTTATAAAAAGTATATACCATATAATGTTACCACTTTGTTTTGCAAGCGTTGGATACACTATAAAGCCAGCTACCATACATAAAACAATAAGGATATTTACAATTCCGACTATGAAAGATTGCTTAAAATTCTTCTTAAATGAATCCCAAAAATCTATAAAAACATACGCATGGGTTTCCTGTGAAAAATTCTTCAACACCTTTACCATGCCAGCAGTTGCAGGACCTATTGTTACTATCGGTATGCAAAACAGAATATATAATAGGTTAAGAAAAGCTAACTTCCAAAATCTTCTGAAAAATATCTGAAAAAAGCCTTTAACCTTGCTTTTATTTTGGTGCCCTTTAGGTATTCCTACACCCGAACTTTCGTGGTCAAACAATCCAAAAAAACCAGCCAAATTTTACACTCCTTAACTAATTTTAAACTACATAAACCTTTGAAAAACTCCCGACAGCAAGCTGTCAAGAACTGATGAAGCTAACAATAATGCTAATAAAACTAAAAATTTTATAAAATATATTTTAATTTGCGGATTAGGTTTTTCGTTGTTTTTTCCAACAAATGCAAACCCCGCAAACATATTCGATGACTTAATCGCTTCCCTAGTTGCTAGTATAAGTATAACTGAACTTAGCACAGCGTGTGGTAAAATTATAAGCAATGCTACTAAAAAGCCCTTAAACCCGTAGTGAAAATATGTAAATGACACAGAAATTCCTAATGCAATACCCCTGTAAAATAAAACAAACGCCTCAATCGGCTGTGAAACTGCACCAAACCCCAATATAAACAGTATAATTATCAAAAAGCTTGTGTTCCTAAACGCATTGATGAAATTATCTAATACAGTTTGGTCTGTATTATTCTTTATAAATCCATGATTTAGCAATCCATTCATCAGTAACTTATTTTCAGGAATTGTGCAAAAAGTAATCGTACCAATAACAACACCCAACACAACAAGACCGAATAACAGCAATATACTGACTTTTTTATTGCTCGGCTGTTCAACCATTTCAAGTTGACTTGTCCTTTTAAATCTTTTCATATCTATCATCCTTTACTTTTGCGTTACTCATCACACGCTTTTTTATAAAGGATATGCTGATTATCCAGATTTTAGACTATTATTTCGATAACTCATATGCACGCTTTGTGCAGCTCTCACAAGCATTTTTAACCGTTTCCACTAATTTACCCTCATAAAGCCTGTCAAGTCCTGCAATTGTTGTTCCACCAGGTGATGAAACCTTTCTTATAAGCTCGTCAATTTCGTCGCCACTTTCCATAATCATCTTAGCAGAGCCAATAAGAGATTGTGTGAACAAAGCTTTAGCAGACTCCTCAGAAATACCCACTTCTTTAGCATACTCAATAAAGCCTTTTGCAAACAGATATATAAAAGCAGGACTGCTTCCATTTAATGCAATTACTTCTTTCATCTTCTCCTTAGGAAGTATAGCAATCTCGCCACAAGCCTTGAAAATACTGCAAACAAACTCAAATTCCTCTTTAGAAGTTGGTTCAATTTTAGCTAATGCAGTTGAACCCTCGCCCAATAAAAGAGGAGTATTCGGCATCACAAGCACAACTTTTGTATTCGGTTTCGTTTTAGACTTAATTTGCTCACCCGTAATACCAGCAGCAATAGAAACAAGCACTGTATCCTCATCAACTACCTCAGAAATATCCTCAAGCACAATATCAAAAACCTGTGGCTTTACTGCAAGTATAACATACTTACAAAATTTCACAAGTTCCTTTGCATTGCTACACGCTGTTATATCTAATTTTTTAAGCGATTCAAGCTTTTCTGTATCAGTATCAGTTGCAAATAGCTTTACATCATCAGCAATCACGCTGTTTCTAATACCCTCCATTATTGCCATTCCCATATTTCCAACGCCAATAAATCCTACATTAACCATTTAATCAGACCTTTCAAAAAAATATCGCTCACTATATTATACAGCAATCTGCACAATATAGCAAGCGATTTTTCAATTATTTTATCCTATATAATGT
>CAZSZG010000014.1:0-11871 GCA_964610805.1 uncultured Oscillospiraceae bacterium | reverse complement strand
AGCAATCTGCACAATATAGCAAGCGATTTTTCAATTATTTTATCCTATATAATGTTCACGAACCCGTTTATATGCCTGTAACGCACTTGGTACTACAATACAAGCAAGTATTATATCAAACGGCAACTGCCCAAATGATTTCGTTAGTCTTGGAACTATCCATACCCAGAAGTCATGTAAATCAGAAGCAATTCTAAAATTAAAATCCTTATTTACATACGAAGTATAAATAATTACAGACATTAAGAGCATATCACAAATTAAAACTACAACAACCCTTGAAAATACAATTCTTAGGAAATTCATTTCCTTGCGATATAAAAACAAGCCGTAAATTACACCTGCGATAATATGCACGCAAGCCAATAATAAGGAATACTCCCTTATCTTCGCATCGCTGATTATATATCCCAAAAAGTCAACAGCAACGCTTGACATACCAGCAACAGTAGGTCCATAAAGTATTGCAATAACGATTATCGGTAAGAATGCCAATGAAATTCTAATGTCAGGCGTTACCTGAATCGCCAGTGTCCTTATGACCAATGCTAATGCCATCATCATACCTGTTACTGTCAATGTTCTTATGCTTTTTAACTCTTGTGCAGAGTCAGAAAATAGACTATAAAAGCCTTTCATAGTTAACCACTCCTTTTAAATTTGTGTCGGCTGGTGTCTATCATTTATGCTAAAACATAAATGCACGCTGTTGCACAAATGGAGGTTTATGAAAGGCTCCTTTTATGCATTCAGCGGGATGCAAGAACTGTACCGCAAGCCTAAGCTTTTCGTTCAAACAGCAACTCCCCGTCTGTCTGACACTTTACGCACAATTCCCTACTCTGATTGCAAATATTCAATTTTATGGATAGTTTGCAACTGTCTTTATATTAAAAAGCAAGTTCCTTTGCTATCTTATAAAGCTCATCTTCAAATGGCTTTTTCATGGAAAGTGCTTCTTGAATATCAAAATCAACAATTTTATTATCCTTCATTCCAACTACCTTGTTGCCTAATCCCTTTTCCAAAAGTTCAACAGCATAGTACCCAAATTGGCTGGCATAAACTCTATCCCTTACTGTTGGTGAGCCACCACGCTGAACATGACCTAAAATGGTTGCTCTTGACTCAATCCCAGTTTTTTCCTCAAGCACTGACGCTATTTCATCAGAATGACCAACGCCTTCTGCAACAATTATAATAAAATGCTGTTTGCCTGTTTTTCTGGATTCAAGCATTTTCTTAGCAATATCATCCAAGCTATAACCAGTTTCCTGTGTGATAATCTCAGTAGCACCACAAGCAATTCCAGTATTAACTGCAATATATCCAGCATTTCTTCCCATAACCTCAACAACACTACAACGGTCATGTGACTGTGCTGTATCTCTAATCTTATCTACCATGTCAACAACCGTATTCATTGCTGTATCATATCCAATAGTATATTCAGTACAAGAAATATCATTATCAATTGTTCCAGGTATTGCAACACAAGGAATTCCTCTTTCGGATAAATCAGCAGCACCTCTAAATGAGCCATCACCACCGATTACAACGATACCATCAAGTCCTAATTCTATACACTTTTCCTTTGCTGTCTGCATTCCCTCTTCCGTTCTGAATTCAGGGCATCTAGCTGTATAAAGAACAGTGCCTCCTCTTTGAATAATATCAGACACACTGCGTTCATTCATCTCAAAAACATCACCATTAATTAGACCATTATAGCCCCTACGGATACCAAAAACTTGAATACCCTTTCTTATTGCTGCCCTTGTAACTGCACGAACAGCTGCATTCATACCAGGTGCATCTCCACCACTTGTTAATATTCCTATTTTTTTCGCCATTATTTCTCCTGCCTTTCCAGCATAATATATAAATAAATTAGTTATAATTCTTAATTATATTTTACTACATTTAAGAATTTTGTCAAGTATAGATATAAATTATTTTTATAATCCATCAAATTTAATTAACCCATTTTCTCAATTAATCAAACCAATATCATCAGTTTCAACAATTTCTGTTAGTTTTGTATAATAATCATTATTTATATTGATAAGAATTTTACTTTTTGTTGTAAAATATTTTTTTAAATCAACCAGATAAAAACATAAAAGATTTGAACCTAAATAATCCTTAGAAAGCTCTGTTACTCTCTGTATAATTTCCTCATTTGAACTCTGCAACTTTACACATAATCTTTTTCGTAATACCATATCATTAAATTCTTTTTCATCAAAAATATTGTCGGCTATTATACCTACTGAATCCTCTTTTATTGATATTTTCCCAGAAATATAAAGCACCGTATCCTTTTCAAGCTTACTCTTACACATTTCAAATGTATTCGGGAAAACAACGCAATCAAGTGAGCCAGTAACATCTTCCACCGTCATAAAGCACATTTTAGCACCGTTCTTTGTAATGTGAGTTTTCATGCCCACAACGGTGCATAAAAAAGATACAAAAGTGTTATCTTCATACTTTTTGCCTGTAAAATTTTCATTGATTATATTTTGTATTGTATCCAATCTCAATAATTTACTATACAGACTGTATTGAGAAAGTGGATGCCCTGAAACATACATTCCAATTGTATCCTTTTCCATCTTCAGCAAATGTTTAAGTGGATATTCCTCAACATCTGCAAATTTAATGCTAAACCTTTCTTTTTCTGCCTCATTACCAAATAAGTCCATTTGCCCCTCAACCTGTTGTTTTGACTGGTCAAGAATACTGTTTAACATTACCTCATGATTATCAAGCATTTGCCGACGGTTTAGCCCTAAACCATCGAAAGCACCAGCTTTTATCAGGCTTTCAAGAGAACGTTTATTTATATCTATTTCCGACATTCTCTCGCAAAAATTTTGTAATGATACATACTTTCCATTATTATCTCGTTCAGCTATAATATTCTGTATTGTGGCTTTACCGAGATTTTTTATTGCAAGCAAACCAAAATGTATTCCCTTTTCTGAAATTGTAAATGCCTCACAGCTTTCATTTATATCAGGTCTAAGTATCTTAATACCGTTGATTTCACATTCCTCGATATACTCCATAAGCTTTGAAGTGTTCGATAAAACGCTTGTCATCAATGCTGCCATATACTCATTAAAATAATGACATTTCAAAAAGGCAGTTTGATATGCAAGATAGGCATAAGCAGCCGCATGAGATTTATTAAAGGCATAAGACGCAAAGCTTGACATTTCATTAAAAATATCATTTGCCACAGCCTCAGAAACGCCATTTTTCATCGCACCGACACAGTTAACTGTACCGTCAGCATTAACCTCGCCATGAATAAAGCTGTTCCTCTCCTTATCCATCACATCATGCTTTTTCTTTGACATCGCTCTACGAACTAAATCTGCTCTGCCATATGAATAACCAGCAAGCGTTCGGCATATCTCCATAACCTGTTCCTGATACACAATACAACCATATGTTACATCAAGAATATTCTTCAAAAGCGGATGCTTATACGTTACCCTTGATGGATTATGCCTGTTTCTAATATACTTAGGAATTGACTCCATAGGTCCAGGACGATATAGCGAAATAACAGCAATCAAATCCTCAATATTTTCTGGAATGAGCCTTGTAAGAACCTGTCGCATTCCTGCACTTTCAAACTGAAAAACACCCACTGTCTTACCTTTAGCAAGCATTTCAAAAACTTCTTTATCATCAATTGCAATGTTTTTTATATCAAATTCTGGCTGATTAATCCTAATGCTTTCTTCACAATCACGAATTACTGTGAGGTTTCTAAGTCCTAGAAAGTCCATTTTAAGCATTCCCAAACTTTCAAGAACCGTCATTTCATACTGTGTGACAATTGAGTCCTCATTGCGTGATAATGGTACAAAATCACTTACAGATGAACTTGCAATCACAACTCCCGCAGCATGAACAGAAGTATGTCTTGGCATTCCCTCAACCTTTTTTGCCATATCAACCAACTCATGAACAACTTTGTCGGAATTATAAATACTAAGCAATTCGTCATTCCTTTTAAGTGCCTTTTCAATCGTTATATTCATTTCATTTGGTATCATCTTTGCAATTTTGTCGCATAGCTGATAAGGAACACCCATAGCACGCCCTACGTCCCTTATTGCACCCCTTGCAGCCATAGTACCAAACGTTACAATCTGTGCCACCCTGTCGCTACCATAGCGTTTAACAACATAGTCTATTACACGCTGTCTACCCTCAATGCAAAAGTCAATATCAAAGTCGGGCATACTTATTCTTTCAGGGTTTAAAAACCTCTCAAAAATTAGATTATACTTTATGGGGTCAATTCCCGTTATGCCCGTACAATATGCACAAAGACTTCCAGCACCCGAACCTCTACCAGGTCCAACAGGAATATCATTATCCTTTGCATACTTAACAAAATCCCATACAATAAGGAAGTAATCCACATAACCCATCTTAATAATAGTTGAAAGCTCATATTCCATTCTGTCAATTATCATCTGTGACGGTTTATTTCCGTAGAGATTATAAAGCCCCTCATAGCATAGCTTTCTAAAGTAATCTACATTATCATCAATGTCTTGTATCTCAAACTTAGGAAGCTTTATTACGCCAAATTCAAACTCTACATTACACCTCTCAGCTATCTTGAGAGTGTTATCCAAAGCAGACGGCACATTTCCAAAAAGTTTAGCCATCTCATCATAGCTTTTAATATAAAAGTTATCCGTTTCAAAGCCCATACCATTCGGCTCTAAAATAGTTGTATTTGTTTGAATTGACAACAAAACTTTTTGCATTTTTGCATCTTCTTTGGAAATATAGTGAGCGTCATTAGTCGCAACAAGAGGAATTCCAGTTTCCTGTGAAAGTTTATAAAGCATCGGCAAAATTTTAATCTGTTCAGTTATGCCGTGATTTTGAACCTCAAGAAAATAATTTCCATCACCAAAGATTTCATTATAAAGCAACGCCGTCTTTTTTGCACCATCATAATCATTATTTACAAGCTTTCGTGCAACTTCTCCTGCAAGACAAGCAGACAGACAAATTAAGCCTTTGCTATGTTTTCGCAAAAGCTCAATATCAACTCTCGGCTTATTATAAAATCCCTCTATATATCCAATAGAAACAAGCTTAATTAGGTTCTCATACCCCTCATTATCTTCGCAAAGCAAAACTAAATGATATGGGCTATTGTCAATTTTATGAACCTTATCATGCCTTGTTCTTGGAGCAACATAAACCTCGCAACCAACAATCGGCTTAATGCCCTCTTTTTTAGCCTCGTTGTAAAACTCAACTGCACCATACATACAGCCATGATCCGTCATAGCAACTGAATTCTGTCCTAACTCCTTTGCACGCTTAATAAGCTGTTTTATTCGACACGCACCATCAAGTAAACTATATTCGCTATGAACGTGCAGATGTACAAATTCACCCATACCTCAAATTCAACCCTCTGTTTTTTTATCTTATAATTCCTTCTTATTTCTTATCTCATCAGCAATTTTTGCAATTTTCTGAAACCTACGATTAACTCCCGAGCGTTGCAATGGTTTTGCCATCAGTTCGCCTATTTCCTTTAAACTAAGCTCAGGGTTCTCAAGTCGCAATTCTGCAACCTCTCTCAAATCTGGTGAAACATTACCCAGTCCAATATTCTTATCAACAATCTCAATATCATTTACTTGCCTTGTTGATGCCATAATTACCTTGTCAATATTTGCAGTATCGCAATTAGCAATTCTATTCGCCCTATTTCGTACATTCTTGAGAATTTTTATATTCATTATATCCAAAGTAGACTGCTGTGCACCCATAAAAGTCAGTATATCCTCAATTTCTTCACTGCCCTTTATGTACAAAATATAATCATTCTTTCGTTTTATCATCTTCAATGAAAAACCAAATGATTGCAAGATTTTACTAAAATCCAAATAAAGCTGTTCAGTAGTAATTACAAATTCAAGGTGATATTCTTTATTCGGGTCATTGATACTGCCACAGGATAAAAAAACTCCTGCCGTAAACAGTCCTACGCTGTTATTAGCAATATTTATAAGATTTACTTCACGCTTATCGGGATTAATCCTATATGCCCTCATTATTTTATCCATGCTTTTCTCATCATTTATCAAAAAGCTATGAAGATTTTTCCCTTTAACCCTCTGGATTTCGTCATACTTTATTATGACTTCACCATTAAACACTTCATCAATCAGCTTGGGAAATAATTGTGATAAACTAACGCTTTCCGTCTGTAAATTAACCATATCCCTATTAAACTGCTTGCAAAAAAGCATTATCCCATACAAACAAGCATATCGCTTATCCTTATCATTTACCGTTAAACTTAGTTCCTCTTTTACTATATTAGAGAATGACACACTCTCACCATCCTCTCGTTTTTAGCCCCTATCTTTTGTAATGTCCCTATGACTTTTATGCACTCGCAAGCCCTTACTAATTAAATAATCAGCTATATATTCTGCAAAAGTCACAGACCTATGCTTTCCACCAGTACATCCAAATGCAATTACAAGTTGACTTTTACCCTCACGCACATATAATGGTATAAGAAAATCCAGCAAGTCCTTTAGCTTTACCAAAAGCTCCTGTGACTGCTCAAAACCCATAACATAATCACGAACACTTGAATCACAGCCTGTAAGCTTTTTCAGCTCCTTAATATAAAACGGATTAGGCAAGCACCGTACATCAAAAATCAAGTCTGCCTCCGTCGTTGAGCCATACTTAAAACCAAATGACATAACCTGTATCATCATTGAGTCGCTTGCTTTCTCCAAAAAGATACTGATAATCTGTTCCTTTAGCTTACCATTCGACAAATATGAGGTATCAATATAGTAGCTAGCAATTTCTCTTAATGCGTTTAACAGCTTACGTTCGTAGGCAATTGCATTATGAAGACTTCCATGAAATTTTGAGTCAAGTGGATGCTTTCTTCTCGTTTCCTTATAGCGTTTTAGCAATACCTCATCATTAGCTTCAAGATATAAAATTTTTACATCCAATCCAGTATTTTTTACACTTTCTATGCTATCAATAATATCGTCAAACTTATCACCAGAGCGAATATCAACAGCAATAGCAACTTTTTCAAGCTTTCCATCAGAATGTAAACAAATATCTGCAAATTTTTCTATTAACTGAGGTGGCATATTATCAATGCAATAAAAACCTATATCTTCCATCACGCTCATCGCAACTGATTTACCTGAACCTGATAATCCTGTTACTAATACAAACTGCATAATGCTACCTCCTGAATACATTTATTTTATAATTCTCGGCTCAAGCTCTAGCTCGTACCCAGTATCGTCTTTTACCTTTTCCTGAACTAGAGATACTAATTTCATTATGTCATCACAGGTTGCATTTCCCTTGTTGATAATAAAGCCACTATGTTTCTCGCTTACCTGTGCATCGCCAACGCTCTCGCCTTTAAGCCCACATTGCTCTATTAAAAAAGATGCATAGCTATTGTCAGGACGTTTAAACGTACTGCCTGCACTTGGAAAATTAAGTGGTTGTTTATCGATACGTTTTTTTAGTAATTCATCCATTTTCAGCTTAATATTATTATACTCATTCTTAACAAGCTCTAACACTACCTTAACTATTATCATGTTCCTATTATCAGAAAAAATGCTACGCCTATATGCCAAGTCCATATCCTTTTTCTCTATTTTTATAAGCTCTCCATTTTCATTCACATACTCAGCATATAAAACAACATTGCTTATTTCCCCACCATATGCACCAGCATTCATATAAAGTCCACCACCAATTGTTCCAGGTATCCCCCACGCAAATTCCAGTCCACTCATATTGTTTTCAAGTGCAACGCAACAAACACTTTTAAGTGATGCACCCGACTGACACTCTATCGTATTTTCACTGGTCATTTTAACTTCTGAGAAATCCTTTCCAAACAAAATTATAACACCATCAAAACCATTATCAGAAGCTATAATATTACTACCCTTACCTATCACATCGTAATTTATTTCATTCTTTATTAGATATTTTAATACTTCCTGTAAAGTTTCAACGCTGTTTATTGATATTAACAGCTTACAATTTCCACCTACTTTAAAGGTGGTATAATTTTTTAGTGGTGCATTCAGAAAAGTGCAACACCCGAACTTATTACAAATAGATGTTAATTCGCTAATATAAGTCATTTCACTCCAACCCTTAACCATTATTATATGAATATTATTTATCCTCTTTTTTTTGTTACATACTCCATAAATCTATCAAAATCACTGTTAAGTATCAATTCCTTAGGGAAATTTAAGCTATTTATCATCTTTTCTGATTCAGGAACTTTACCTATTAAATCACAATAATGACAATCAGTATTAACCACAATTGGAACTTCATACTTCTTGCAAAGCTTTAAAATAGTATAGCTATTCTCCCTTGAGCCTCTTTTATACAAAATTGAGCTTTCATTTATCTCCACTAGCTTTTCATATTCCTTGAAGTATTTCAGTACCACTTCATAATCAAACGGAAAACTATCCGTTGTACAATGACCAATAACATCAACCAGTTCATGATTTTTTGCTATGTTTATATATGCCCTAGTAAAATCGTCGTAAGTGCCATAATTGACAACAGGAGTATGAAATGACGCTATTACCCATTGAAGATGACAAAGCTCTCTATAATCTAAATCAAGATTGCCCTCTGTATCAATTATATTAGCCTCTGCCCCCAACAATAACCTCACACCATTAATTTCTTTAGGCAAACATTTCAGATTATGAAAATGCCATATATGTGGTGAATCTGGTGATGCTGGTGCATGGTCCGTCAGTGCAAAACCCTTTAATCCATTTTCTTTAGCTGACGTTGCCAACTCCTTAACTGTCGAATATGCGTGTGTTGATGCAACCGAATGACAATGTGTATCTACCTCTATAAGCATTATTTACTCCTAAAAATCCATATTCTTTACTACTTCCTTACCGTCCATGTTCAACCCCAATTTATCAAGCAATTCCTGAGCAGCATTATAACCCATCTTCTTCTGCCTATTATTCATAGCCGCTACTTCAAGTATAACAGCAAGATTTCTGCCCGGCTTAACTGGAATTGTAAGTGATGGTACCTTCACACCTAATATTGATATAACTTCGTTGTCAACACCCATTCTGTCGTATGTTTTTTCAGAATTCCAAAGCTCCATCTCAACTATTAAATCAATTTTTTCAGTCATCTTAACAGCACCCATACCAAACAATCTTCTTGCATTAATTATACCAATGCCCCTCAATTCAAGAAAATGTCGAATATTTTCAGGTGAGCTACCTACAAGGCTAATGTTGGAAACCTTTCTGATTTCAACTGCATCATCTGCTACAATTCTATGTCCTCTTTTTATAAGCTCAATAGCAGTTTCACTTTTTCCAACACCACTTTCACCTAATATCAGAACGCCCTCACCATAAATTTCAATCAAAACTCCATGCCTTGTAATTCTTGGTGCAAGGTTTAAATTCAAAAACGCAATCAACCCCGACATAAAGTTAGATGTACTCTCCTTACTTCTAAGTAAAGGCAAGGAATATTTTTTTGCTAATTCAAGCATTTCATCGAAATATGGTAACTCTCTTGTAATAACAAGTGCCGGAAGCTTTTGCGAAAATAACGCTTCAATACGCTGATACCTTGTATCTTCATCTATTGTTGAAAGATATGCGAACTCCATTTTACCAATAATCTGAATTCTTTCGGGATTGAAGTATTCATAAAACCCCATTAGCTGCAATCCAGGACGATTCACATCATTCTCATCAATCGCTATTTCTTCTGCTTTTTTTGGCAGATATATGCTCTCCAAACTAAACTCGCTAATAATCTTATCGAGTGATACATTAAATCTTTCCGCCATTTTACTTCCCCTTTTCCCGTTGACTAATCCAATATTGTCAATTCCTAATGCTCTTATTTTTTGTCAACGATTTATATTAACAAGAGCAACTTACCCTTTTTATATGCTATTATTCTTAAATAAAGGGTACACTTTATATTATACACTAATTATTATACAGTACCCCCAGCTTTTTTTCAAGGGATATTTGTTAATTCTAACAATAATATTGTTAACTTTATATTAACCTATTGTAAATCTACTAATTGTATAGTAAGATTAATGTATGTATATTTCTTTAATATTAATTGATGGGGTACATAATAAATGAAAAAAGTTTTAAAATTCCTAACTAGTCGGCTTTTTGTACGTTGCTTAATTATACTAATCCAACTTGTTGTATTGTTTGTTTTAGTATATTCTTTAAGCACATATTCCATTTATATACAAGGTGCGATGACGATAATGAGCTTAATTTTTGCACTTGCCCTTGTTAATAATGATTCAAACCCAATGTTTAAAATATCTTGGCTAATACCTATTCTAACATTTCCAGTTGCTGGCTGGATTTTTTATTTTGTTTTTGAACGACGAAGAGTATCTCATAAGACTGAGGCAAAATATCTCGAAATCCTTGAATCAAGTAAGGACAGTATTAAGCAAAATTCAGAAGTGCTGTTTGAAATTGAAGAAAACCATCGCTCTGCTGCAAAACTTTTTAGATACATTCAAAACTCTTCAAGTGCTTGCGTGTATAACAACACTCAAACTGGTTTTTTTCCGACAGGTGAGCTTTTCTTCAAAAGCTATATTGAGGAACTGAAAAAGGCTGAGAAGTTTATTTTCATTGAGTATTTTATAATTGCTAAGGGAAAAATGTGGAACGCAGTACTTGATATATTAAAGGAAAAAGTTGTAAATGGCGTTGAAGTTCGTGTTATGTATGATGACGTTGGGACTATCAGTCTTCTTGATAAGAATTACCACAAGACACTTAGCAGTTATGGTATAAAAACTGCAATCTTTAATCCATTTAGGGCATCTCTTGATGCTTTTTTAAACTATCGTGACCATAGAAAAATAACTGTTATTGATGGTAATGTCGCTTTTACTGGTGGCTTAAATCTAGCTGATGAATACATTAATAAAAAAGTCCGTTTCGGCTACTGGAAAGATTGTGCATTGATACTCAAGGGTGATGCTGTTTCAAGTATGTCCCTGTTGTTTCTTCAGCTTTGGGATCTTGCAACTGATGGTCCTGAAAGTGATTTTAAGAAATATTTCAGCACAGAAAATTATGAGCCTGATGGTTATGTTCAACCATTCGGTGATGGTCCAATTAACGGAAACTTGATAGGCAAGCTTGCATATATCGGTATAATTAACAACGCAAAAAGTTATGTTTACATCGCAACACCGTATCTGGTGCTTGACAATGAAATGATAACGGCTCTTTGTCTTTCTGCTAAAAGTGGTATTGATGTCAAAATAATAACACCAAAAATTCCAGATAAATGGTATGTACATTCTGTAACTCGTTCAAATTATTCTGTGCTTATTAAGGCTGGCGTAAAGATTTATGAGTATTCACCTGGCTTTATTCATTCCAAAACCATCGTTGCAGATGACAAATATGCAATAGTCGGAACTGCGAACTTCGATTTCAGAAGCTTTTATCTCCACTTTGAAAACGGTGTGTTTATGTATCAATCAAGAGCAGTGCGACAGGTTGCAGACGATTACCAAGAAACTCTTGATGAATCTAAAGAAATCACACTGGAAGTTTGCAATAATACACCATTTTACAAAAAAATATTGCGTTCCATTTTAAGACTATTTTCACCACTCATGTAGAATAAAAAAGGAAGAGTAAATGCTCAACATCATTAAGTTAAGCCACGGTCAAGGCGAGGCAGTCAAGAGAAAGCATCAAAATGTCAAATAGAGAGAAAAAAAGG
>CAZSZG010000013.1:23305-32326 GCA_964610805.1 uncultured Oscillospiraceae bacterium | reverse complement strand
TTATGCGTATTTTGGGGAAATTGGATTTGCTGCAGGAGTTGACTAAAGAGGAAATCAATAAAAAGTTATCAGGCAAAATTAAAAAAAGCTTTTCTATTTTGCTTGACGATACAGCAAGCCAAACAGTTAAAAATTCGGTGCTTAGAAAGCTTGTCAGGGAAATTATATATAACAGAAAATCTGATACAGTAGAAATACACTACCAACTGTAGAGATAAACAACGTATACAGGTGTGCTATTGCGTTATAACCTTTTACAATTAAGACCTCCTAATTGCGTGATAATAACCTTAGCAAGCTTAGGGTTTGGAGTTTTAATATTAACAGGATATTGCAATTTTTTTTCGTAATTCCACATAATTAATTCGCACCTCTTTCCCAAGGCCAAGGGCCATTTATCCAAGTCCACTGCTCTGTACTTTTAACTTGCTGTGGAATAATTGGTCCATATTGTTGTGCATATTGTTCACGAGCCCTGCTACTTAATTCATTGTACCTATGGAAATATTGCAACGCTGCTGCACAGCCAGGATGTGTATCCAGATACAAATTAAGGTCCTTAATTGCAAAATCACATATTTGTATTGTTCTAAATAATTTTTCTCTTTCGTTCATATCTACATTGCACCTCTTTTAAAAGGAAAGTCAAGACTTGGAAACATAGTACCTCTTTCAAAGCCTTGCTCTGCCTCATAGGGCTGTTCCCAAGGTTGAAAAGGAACGTATGCCATTCCTAGGGGAGTTTGCTCAGGGAATCTAAGGTCGGGATTATAGTTTGGATTCATAGGATTAGGCATTAATCCTGTGGATTTATTGTAATTCAATTTCAAGCCCCTTTCGTATAATATTACATAGAAATAGTATAGTTTGTGTACACAATATATATTATGATTTAGGGGATTTGAACGTTACTAAAGATGAATTTAATTATGTATATGAAAAAAATTTTCAGAGGAAGAAAATCAAATAACTTTAACTAAACCAATAAAAAAACACAGTAACCATCATGATTACTGTGTTTTTTAATCCTTTATAATTAAGATATAGTATATTTTAGTCCCTCTTCAAGGACTTTATGCTACGATAACTTACCATTTTTACTGAATACCCAATCTTCAGTTTTATTTTCTAATATCTTGAATCAGTTGCCAACGGGAATAGAAGAAGCATCATTCAACTGTGAGGCTTTTTCCTTAGCAGTTTTACTACCCTCACGGTATAAAGTTATAACTTCACCATATCCTTGAATTAGTATGAGGCTATCATTTTCAAACCTTATATGAACAGTGAATTCTTCCAAAGGCTCGTCAATCTCTAATCCTTCATCACGAAAATGCATTGCAAAAGATGAGTTTTTAAATGTGTAATTCACTTTATTATCCACTAAGGATATGTCATCGTCTGGTGAATTATAAGTGTGAATTATAAATTTGCTTTTATCAAATTCATAGGTAAGTGATTCTGGAGAATATTCACTGTAATCATCAAAGAATTGAATCCATTTTCCATTTAGCTTTTCATGTAAATCCAAGTCGTATTGGCGACCCTTATCGCTTTCAGAGCTAATCGCTCGTATATCATAAATTTCTATACTTCCATCATCAAAAGCAGTAATTTCCCATGATATATTTTTGCCATCAATATCTTTACCAGAGAGAGTATTTCCTTTAATGTTGCAATCTTCTACAAATTTGCCACTAAAATCAGTAAAAACATTATCCACATAACTACATACAAATCCGTTTTCATCCACCCATATGCCCTCAAGTAAATCAGAAGTCAAATCAACCTCAGTAGCCTTATTGGAAACGGATTCAGTTACCTCGATGTTACTTTCGAAACTAATTGGATCACAACCAGTTGCAAGCAATGCCACAAAACAGCAAGCAATAATCAAATGCTTTTTCATAGTTGTCATATTATGATATATTATTTTTTATATCATATACTCCTTTCGTCTTTTTAATTTTCAGCAAGGTGCGTTAGGACTCTGTCAGTACTCCAGAAAAATCTTTCACTACCCATTTCATCTGCGAAGCCACATCGCTCGAACATCTTCATTACTGGTGGCTGAACACAGGTGAAATATACTCTTGTATCATTTTGGGAAAGATTAAAAACAAACTCTTGTAATGCCTGAACTCCCGAAACATCGGCGAAGGGAACTCCCCTCATAGATAAAATCAAAATATCGTTTTCAGTAACATCTGAAAGTTTATTTGCAAGCAGATTAGCAGTTCCAAAATAGAGTGGACCAGTGATATAAGCAACGCTTGTTTTACCATGTTTTTCTAATAGCTTTTCGTCACCGAGTTTATCAGGATAAACCTTAGAAACATTAACCTGCATATCAGAAACCTTTACAATAAACATAACTATTGAGAAAATAATTCCAATAAGTATAGCGATAGTTAAATCAAATATTACAGTTGATATCATAGTCAACAAAAATTGAAAGATTGATACTTTTATTTTTTTCTTGAAAATGTTGCGTATAACTTGCCATTCATTCATTCTCCATGCAGTAACAATCAAGACTCCAGCCAGTGCTGAGAGGGGGATATGTAGAAGCACAGGACCAAGTAATAGCATTGAAATCAGCAAAAACACTGCATGAAAGATACTTGTTAATCGTGTTTGCCCACCAGATTTTACAGCAACAGCAGTACGAGCGATTGCGGCCGTTGCTGGAACTCCACCAAATAGTGGGATAATCATATTTCCAACACCCTGTGCAATTAGCTCTTGATTATTGTTAAGCTTTTCGTTTTTCATTCTACCAGCGGACGCACCACATAAAAGGCTTTCGATTAACCCGAGAGCAGCAATACTTATTGCAGGAACGATAAGAGCCTGTACATCATCAAGTCTTATAATAGAGAAGTCGAGTCGTTCTGGAAGTAAAATAGTTTTTGGGATAACCCCAACTTTTGACACATCAAATTTAAAAATAATATTTAGAGCAGTTGCAAAAATAATTGCAAGCAATGATGCAGGGCAATACTGATTTAACTTTTTAGGATAAATTATCATAAAAATTATAACAGAAGCTCCAATTATAAAAGCAGTCAGATTAAAGCTTTGTTCAAGCTTAAAATAGCTAGTTATTTTGCTTATGGTAGAAGTGCCTTCAGAGGTAAGTCCTGTTAGATTATTGACCTGCCCTAATGCGATAATTATAGCAATTCCCGAAGTGAACCCAGTTATTACGGGCAATGGGAGGAACGAAACCAAGCCTCCTAGCTTTAGTAAGCCACATATCACAAGAATAATTCCCGATAAAAAACAGGCGATAAACACGCCCTGTAGTTGATATTTCATCACTAGTGATAATAAAATTGCAGTCATAGCTCCTGTTGGACCTGAAATTTGGTATGAACCACCTGAAAGGAATCCAATAATAAATCCAGCAAAAATAGCTGTAATCAGTCCAGAAGCAGCTGATGCACCACTGGAAACACCGAACGCCAAAGCTAAAGGTAAAGCAACTGCCGCAACAGTAACTCCTGCGAGAAGGTCCTTACTGAATTTTTTACTGTTATAACCCTTAAATTCAGTCTTTAGCATTTTAAAATAATCTTTGTGTAAAGTCAATACATGCACATCCTTTTTTACTATATCATGCTACATAAAATATTATTATATATTTTATCCTATAAATATTTTACACCTAAGTAGTAAAACTGTCAAGGGATGTGCAAAAACAAGATAACATAAGGCTGTTTTTAGCACTTATATTATACCTTTTACATTATCCTCCTTTAAAATTCTACTTTCACGCAAAAGTTCCTTTAATTTGTCACTATTGTTTTCACTGATTGCGTCACGATAGCGAGTTAAATTATTCGTTAATGTGTCAATTTCAAAGATAAGGCTATCTCTGTTTAATAAAAATAAATTTGTCCACATATCCTCATTCAAAGTAGCAATTCTTGTCATATCTTGAAAGCTCCCACCACTGAACCCTTTTTCTTTTAGCAGTGTGGGACTTTTAACATATGCACTTGATACAATATGTGCAAGCTGTGAGGTGTATGCGATAATATTATCATGTTCAAACGGATTAGTTTCAATTATTTGCCCAAATCCAATTTGCTTAGCAAGTGTAATAACAATCTCAAGAGCGTTAGCATTTGTTTTATCTATTGGAGTAACAATAAAATTTGCATTGTTAAATAAATCCTTATCAGAAAATTCAAAGCCAGAATGTTCCTTACCAGCCATAGGATGCGTTCCTACATAATGTATATTATATTGTAATGCAACGTCGGTTATGTCTGAAACCATCTGCCCCTTTATACCGCAAACATCAAAGACAATGCAGTTACTTTTGAATTTAGGAATATTAGTTTCCATAAAAGAACGTGACGCTAGGGGGTGGAGGCATACAATAACCATATCTGCATTATTAAACTCATTTTCATTCACAGCTGATGAAATGCAACCAAAATTCAAAGCTTGTTCCAATACGTTTTTATCTCTATCATAACCCCAAATAGTATGTGCAGTTTTATCACTTAAAGCCTTGCAGAATGAACCACCAATTAAGCCAAGACCGACAACTAAGATATTCATAGCTAACCTCCAATTTATAAATTTGATTTATTTAACTAGTATATCCCTTTAAAGTGTAAAAGTCAATAGCAAATAATATTAGGATGTTCAAATGCAGTCAAATGTGTCAAATGCAAAAGTAAGTGCAACTTTGGATGGGTTATTATTGCGATAATATCGTGATTTCGAACATCTTTCTACATTAACGATAAAACAAGAAAAATCGGCATAGTTGGTAATCTACACCAAGCTATGCCGATATTTTTTTGAGATAGAAGTTCCTAAGACTAGCACGCCATGCTAGATGAAATTTGTTAATTTAAAATCAATTTAGTTAACTATTTAAAGCTTTATTTTTTATTATTTATCATAATGTTCACTGCACTTACAAGAGCCTTATTTGATGACGCTATAATATCAGTATCAATTCCAACACCCCAATAAATAGTTCCGTCATCGCCCTTAATACTAACATATGAAACAGCATTAGAACTGGATGTGCCCTCTAAGTCATGCTCTTTGTATGACTGCAATGAGTAGGACAAATTCAAACCAGACTTTAAAGCACTACTAACAGCGTTTAAACGTCCGTTTCCATGAGCAGACAAAACTTTTATTTCGCCATTAAAGTCAACAGTAACGCTTGCGTAAATACCATCAACCTGTTTATAATGTGTTTCAATTAATTTAATAGGAGAAGTAATATTTACATATTTCTCATTGAATACTGCATGAACTTCATCTGGCATCAATTCCTTATGATTTTGGTCAGACACATTTTTCACAGCATATCCGAAATGCTCACGCATCTTAGCAGGCAAATCATAACCAAACTGTTGTTCAAGAATAAAGCCAATTCCACCCTTACCACTTTGGCTGTTTATGCGTATAACATCGCCGTCATATTCTCTGCCAATATCCTTAGGGTCAATAGGAAGATACGGTACATTCCAGTGGCAACAATCGTTATCCTCACGCCATCTCATACCCTTTGCAATAGCGTCTTGGTGAGAGCCACTAAAGGCTGCAAAAACAAGACTTCCACTGTATGGCTGTCTATCATATACCTTCATTCTCGTAACACGTTCATACATTTCAGCAGTTTCAGGAATATTTTCAAGGTTCAATTCTGGGTCAACACCTTGTGAAAACATATTTATAGCAAGCACTACAATATCAACATTACCTGTTCTTTCACCATTCCCAAAAAGCGTACCCTCAATTCTATCAGCACCAGCAAGCAAGCCCAATTCGCTGTCAGCAACAGCACAACCTCTGTCATTATGTGGATGAAGTGAAACAATGATATTCTCACGGTTGTTCAAATTGTCGCACATATATTCAATCTGATTTGCATAAACATGGGACATGGAGTGCGATACAGTAACAGGTAGATTTATAATTACCTTATTGTCAGCAGTAGGCTTCCATACATCAATAACAGCATTGCAAACCTCCAATGCGAATTCCATTTCAGTTCCAGTAAAACTTTCAGGGGAGTATTCAAAACGGAAATTTCCCTCTGTTTTTTCTTTATATTCATTACAAAGTTTTGCACCAAACTGTGCAAGTTCAATTATTTCTTTTTTATCACGCTTAAAAACTTGTTCACGTTGTGCAACGGAAGTTGAGTTATATAGGTGAACAATTGCGTTCTTCACGCCACTTAATGCCTCAAAGGTTTTAGCAATAATATGCTCTCTGCTTTGAGTAAGCACCTGAATAGTAACATCATCAGGTATTAAGTTCTGCTCAATCAATGTTCGGCAGAAGTTAAACTCTGTTTCAGAAGCAGCAGGGAAACCAATTTCAATTTCCTTAAATCCAACACCAACCAAAAACTTAAAAAATTCAAGCTTTTCCTCAAGGCTCATTGGAATAATAAGTGCCTGATTTCCATCACGCAAATCAACACTACACCAAATTGGTGCTTTATCAATATAGTTTTTTTGAGTCCATTTCATTTCAGTTTTCGGCGGTGCAAAAAATTGTCGAGTATACTTTTCAAAGTTTTTCATATTCTTTTCCTCCCAAATAAAATATTGTTTGTGTTTTGGGCATAAAAAAACTCCGCTCCTATGCCCTAAAGCAAAGAGACGAAGTAAACTCCGCGGTACCACTCTTTTTGACACAATAGCGATATAACAGAAACAAAATGCTATAATCGTGTCCTCTCACCACATCAAATAATGTGTATCTCTATAACGGGAGAACCCGTTCACGCCTACTTTTAAAATTTCAGCGGACTGCTCAAGGATGAGTTATGATTAAACGACAATACTGCTTCGCACCAAACAGCAGTTCTCTGAAAGAGTAGTTTAACTTTTTTTCCTATCGTTGCATTTATTAAATATAGTATAATACACTTTTTTAATTTTGTCAATACTTGTTTGAAAAAAAGCTTTATGATATAATGAATAGTGAATAGATATATGTATAGAATATTTTATAAGGAATAAAAAAGGTGGGCAGATATGAAAAAGCTTGATAGAACAAATAAAATAAGGCTAGTTGCTATAATAGTATTTTTAGTTATTTCAATTGCAATCACAGTTTTATCTATCCCTCTTTTAAGTAGCCTTAGAACTGAAGAGGGGAGGCTTTTAGTAAAGCAAAAGGTAGAGGAGTTCGGTATATTTGCACCATTAATGTATATGTTTATCCATATCCTTCAAGTAGTAATATCGTTCATTCCAGGTGAGCCAATTGAAATATTAGGTGGGTTATTATTCGGTACATTTTGGGGATTAATATTTACACTTTTGGGGGTTTTAGCAGGAAGTATAGTTGTGTATTATCTTGTCAAAAGCTTTGGAAAGCCCCTTGTTTATTCATTTGTATCAGAAGAAAAAATGAGCAAATATAAGATTTTGAACGATGAAAAAAGGTTGGAAATGCTAACATTTATACTATTTTTATTGCCAGGAACACCAAAAGATGTGTTAACCTACATTATTCCTCTTACAAAAATTAATCCAATGAAATATTTTATGTTATCAACAATTGCAAGAATTCCATCAATAGCAACCTCAGTTTTTGTTGGTGCATCAATTGGTAAAGGAAATATCCTCATAAGCATTATAATTTTTGCCATTACAGGAGCATTAGGCATAGTGGGAATTTTATACAATAATAAGATTAATAAAAAAACGGATAAGAAAAGCTAACTCAGTGCTTTTTGCCAACTATTTTTGGTTTAAGCCACTTTGTATATAGGGTTTTACATCCACTTAATGAATAGTCGTAGAATAGGAAAATAACATTTGTAAATGCTAGAAATATCCACAAAGCGTATTTGCCGAACTCTTGGAATTCATCAGCCATCTCTGTCATGCCAAGAATATGTGTGGTAATTTTAAAATTCAATATAACACAAAAGTTATAAACAGCTAACTTTATGAGATATTGTGGAACTTTGAGCTTTATTTTTTCAATATATTCTTTTATAATAGGATAGTGTCCGAAAAATAGTATGAAAATTAAAGCAGCGTCCTTGTCGAAAGTGACAAAAATGGAGATTACACTTACAGATGCATATGTAAGGAATGCCCATTTAGAATTAATTTCAGTGCTTATTATGGTTATAAGTGCCCCTGCAATCATCGGCAACACTAGGTAAAGTACAGGGAAAACCCCTGTTAAAAACATAGCAAAAAGGCAGAGTGCAGACACAATTCCACCTAATGCTACACGATAGCTTATATTGTTCATTTCACATTATCTCCTAAATTTATATATTAGATTAATTTTAACAGCTATAATAAAGTTTGTCAATCATGATAATTGCGAATTTTTAAAGTGAAAGATTGGTGAAAGATTTGCTTAGTGCTTGACAAGTAAATATTGAAAGTGTATAATTAAATAAAATTGTATAAATTTATTATTTGTGAATAATGTAAAAATGTGTATGAAAAAAGTTTAATTTTAAGGAGCTCAAAATGAATAAAATAAAAAAGACCCTAATTATAGTAGGTATTATTTGTGCAATGTCAGTTTCTTTTACTGCTTGTGAAAAAGACTCTAACAACTCAAAACTTAGTCCTTTATCAAGCAAAACTGAAGTAACTACCGAAAAGGATAAGGATGCAGATGCACTAAATAAAGCTATGCAAGATGGTGATATTCTTTTCAACGTTGATGGTAACATATTGCTAGATGGCGATAAACTACCAGTTAAAGATGGTGACTCTTCTTCAGGTGTAGGTGATTCAAGCAAAGCTGATAGTGGTGCGACAAATAGTGGAGAATCAAGTAGCAATGATAATTCAAGTGGCGACACTAATTCAAATGTAGATAGCTCATCTTCGGGCGATTCAGGACAAGTTTTAAGACCTGAGTATAAAACCATTCAAACTTATTGGGTTGACGATAAACTACAAAAAGATTATATTTTTGACGGCGAATTTTTATTGTTTACATTTAAGATTAAAGACAATGCTGTAAATGGAACATATCCAATCAGCTTTA
>CAZSZG010000013.1:21566-23205 GCA_964610805.1 uncultured Oscillospiraceae bacterium | reverse complement strand
ACTGGCTGTGGAAAAACTACTTTATTGAAACTTCTCAAGCCTGAAAATTCTCCTGTTGGAAAGATGAATGGCGGGATAAAGTTCAAAGGTGTTGACATTGATAAGCTTGATAAAAGGGTGTCTGCTTGCGAGATTGGGTTTGTGATGCAAAACCCAGAAATGCAGATTGTGACGGATAAAGTGAAGCATGAACTGGCTTTTGGGCTTGAAAATATGGGCGTGAAGCCTGCTGAAATCAGAAGGAGAGTTGCTGAAACAGCTAACTTTTTTGGAATAAGTGGTTGGTATCACAAAAGCACTGCCGAATTGTCGGGAGGGCAGAAACAGATACTTAATTTAGCGTCAATTCTTGTTATGCAACCTAAGTTACTGATTTTAGATGAGCCTACTTCACATCTTGACCCGATAGCATCATCTGAATTTATTGCATTGTTAAAGAGGCTTAATGACGAACTGGGGATAACTGTCATTATTTCGGAACATAGGCTTGAAGAAATTTTTCCGATTGCAGATAAAGCAGTTGCTATGGAAGATGGTGGGATATTGTTTTGCGATAGCCCTAGAGCAGTGAGTAATCAGCTTAGAAACATAAGGAATGACCACCCAATGCTTTCAAGTTTACCTAGTGCAACGAGGATTTATAATGGGTTAAATGCAAAAACAGATTGCCCTTTGACGGTTAAAGAGGGGATGAAATTTTTGTTG
This sequence comes from uncultured Oscillospiraceae bacterium, assembly GCA_964610805.1. Taxonomy (GTDB): domain Bacteria; phylum Bacillota; class Clostridia; order Oscillospirales; family Ruminococcaceae; genus JAAYPV01. The sequence continues at coordinate 22,500 of CAZSZG010000013.1, read as the reverse complement.
GATAATTACAAGAATGATATATTAGAATTGGAAAATGAGGATATTAATTCAGCTAAAAAAGAAATTGCAGTTGAGTTGAAAAACGTCTATTTTAAGTATGATAAGAACTCAAATGATGTTTTGTCAGGAGTGGATTTGCAGGTTAATAAAGGTGAGATATTTACAATTTTAGGTGGAAATGGTGCAGGAAAAACGACTACATTAAACGTTATTTCGGGTAAGAATAAGCCTTATTCGGGCAAGGTTTTGGTTGATGGGAAAAATATTAAGTCATATAAATATCAAGAATTGTATCATCATAATATTGCATTTCTTCCACAAAACCCTCAAACAATTTTTTTGAAAACAACGGTTAAAGCTGACTTTTATATGGCTTGTAAGGCAATGAATTATTCTGATGAGGAAAGTGAAAAGCTAATTGCTGAAACTGCTGATATGCTAAATATCACACAGTTACTGGAGTTTCATCCATTTGATTTAAGTGGTGGAGAGCAACAAAAAACTGCAATTGCGAAGTTGCTATTGCTAAAGCCAAAGATACTTCTATTTGATGAGCCAACGAAAGCAATTGATGCCTATTCAAAAATAAATTTAGGAGCTATTTTTCATCAACTAAGGAAAAAAGGTATGACGATAATAATTGTTAACCATGATGTTGAATTTTCAGCCATAAATTCGGATAGGTGTGCGATGTTTTTTGACGGCGAAATAGTTTCTGTTGATACCCCGAAAAGATTTTTTTCAAGTAATAGCTTTTATACAACAGGTGCTAGCAGAATTTCTAGAAATAGGTACACAAATGCCATTTCTTGTGATGATGTGGTTAGACTATGTAAGTTAAACGGACTGAAAAGTAAAAATAACCAAACATAATTTGAAAAATTGTATGATTTTATTCAAGCAATTGCTTGACAATTTGGCTATTTTGATGTAA